>JAQULS010000235.1 GCA_028749235.1 Acidobacteriota bacterium
GGGAAAATGGAAAAATCGCCCAGGGGCTCGTCCAGGTGACGGATGAGCTTTTCGGTCAGGTCCAGGGCTTTGGGTTCGATGATGAGCTCCTCGTGCTCGGTCTCGAACCGTTCCGCGATCCGGCGGGCGTACCCCAGCTCGTTGTAGGACTGGTCGGCGAAGCCGATGGAGAACGTCTTGAGAGGCGAAGCCCCCAGCTCCCTCATCAGGGCGACGATGGTCGAGGAATCGATGCCGCCGCTCAAGAACGCTCCCAGCGGCACGTCGCTCACCAGCCGCAGCTTGACGCTCTCCTTGAGCAGGGCGTAGAGCTCGTCGCAGAGCTTGGGGATGTCGGCCGGTTTGACTTCCGCCGGAGGCCCGTCGGGCGGCTCCACGTCCCAGTATTTCCGGACCGCGATCGCCCCGGCCTGGTATTCCAGGTAATGGCCGGCCGGAAGCTTGTGGATGCCCTTGAAAATGGAGAAGGGAGCGGGAACGTATTCCAGGGTCAGAAAGAGGTCCAGGGCCCGCGGTTCGATCTCGCGCTCCACGGCGGGATGGGTCAGGATGGTCTTGAGCTCGGAGCCGAAGACGAGCGTGCCCCCCGGAGTCAGGGTGTAATAGAGCGGCTTGATGCCGAGGCGGTCGCGGATAAGAAACAGCTTCCCGCGCCGCTTGTCCCAGAGGGCGAAGGCGAACATGCCCCGGAAGCGGTCGAGAAAGGCGGGAACGCCCCATTCCTCGTAAGCGTGGACGAGCGTCTCGGTGTCGGACTTGGTGGCCATGGCATGGCCGCGGGCGATCAGGTCGTCGCGGACCTCGGCGAAGTTGTAGGCCTCGCCGTTGTAGGCGATCCAGATCGAGCCGTCCTCGTTGCCTAGGGGCTGGTGGCCCGTGACCAGGTCGATGATGCTCAAGCGGCGGTTGCCCAGCCCGACCCGTTCGTCGACGTAGACGCCCTCATCGTCCGGACCGCGATGGACGATCGTCCGGCACATCCGGACGATGATGTCCTCGGGAACGGGCAAGGGCCCCGCCGAGGGACGGGCCAGGCCGCAGATGCCGCACATGTCAGCGCGTCCTCGGGACGAGCTCGAGCTCGAAGTAGACGCCCAGGTGGCGCTTCTCGAGGCTCGTGGGATCCTCATGGTAGGGGATCGAGCCCTTGGCGGCCCGGGCCTTGATCCGGTACTGGTGGCTTTCGGAGATCCGGAAGCCGTCGCCGACGGGGAAGCGGAGCTCGCCCCTCTGCATGGGCTGGAGCAGGATGCGCTTGGTTTTGCCGTCCACCCGGACGGTGATCTCGTTGTCCCGGCGCGGATTGTTCAGAAGATGAACGACCACTTCCGAGACCGGGAAGAACGTCCGCAGGACCAGGTCGGCGGTCTTGTCGTTATTGGTCCACCAGCCGTTTTCCTCGCGGGTTCTGGCGTTGAAGTTGTCGTTCAGGAAATAGACGAAGCGGTCGTTGAAGAAGGGCATGCCCCAGCGCTGCCGGAAATGGTCCGGATCGGCGTTGGTGGGCAGGTCGTTGATCAGGCTGTATTCCACCGGAAGAAGAGTATAGGGGAATCGCTTGGCATGGACCGAGGGTGCGAGCGTCGTGGCGAAGGGCGAAAGAAGAATGGGAGCGACGAAGACCGCGGCCATGACCCAGGGCCAGACCGTCTCGCGCCGCCGCATGACGACCCCCGGCAGGAACAGGAACATCGGGTAGATGTTCATGAAATAGCGGTTGGCCATGGAGCCGCCGCCGCCGCCGTAGTTGTCGGGCATCATGATCACGTAGGCCAGGATCTGGCCGGCCGCGGCGGCCAGGATGAGCCAGGCGTCGAGGTTTTTGCGGCCCCGCAGGAACAGCAGGAAATAAAACAGGGCCGGGAAAAAGTACCAGGCGGCGCCGGTGAAACGGCCGAAGACGTACCAGAAAAGATTGAAAGGCAGGAGCTTGGCCGTGCTCTTGAGCCGCGCCGCGTATCCGTCCGTGGTCATCGTATGGCTGGTGAGCGCGAGGTTGTCGAAGGTGACGTCCTTGTGCTCCAAGGGGAACTGGAAGACGAAGCTCTTGCGCTGGCCCCCCTGGTAGTTCCACTCCGTCGTCCAGGCCCTGTTGGCGACGAAGAAGACGCCCGTCGTGGCGATGAGGACAAGGCCCAGGGCGACCGCTTTCCAGAACTTCTTGCCCACGAGCAGGGTCGAAAGCAAGAACGCCGCGCCCAGGAGGATATTGGTCGGCTTGGAAAAGACGGCCAGGCCGGCCACGGCCGCGGCCAGGTAGTCCGAATTCCCGGACAGCAGGAACCGCTTCCAGGGGCCGGGGCGGCCGACTCCCTCCGGCTTCGCGGCGGCCGCGGGCGTCGGGACTTCGGCCTTCCGGACCTCGGCCTTGTACCGCCACAGGAAAAGGACGGTGAAGACCAGGAACATGTTGAAAAAGTCGGGCGTGATCCACAAGGCGTAGAGAAAGGCGATCGAGGCTCCGAGGTAGGCGGCCATCTTGCCCAGCGCCAGGCCCGGTCCGTTGGCCAGGGCGAAGTAGTTCCAGCCCATGAGGAGGATGAGGAAGAGAAGCAGGCCGTTGAAGACGATCGGGCCGCCCGGCCCGAGCAAGCGGACGAAAGGAGCCGCGAACAGGGGATAGGCATACGACTTGGCGTAATACAGCCTTTCCCGGCCGTCCCGGACGACCTTCTTGAGGAAGATGCCGTTCGGGCCGGCCCAGAAATCCTCGTTAAAACGGACAAGGTCCTTGGCGGTGTATTCCAGATCGCCGTCGAAGGCCAGGCTCTGGGCCATGATGTAATAGACCGCCTGGTCGCCGACCAGAAAGCCCTTGTAGAGGCCGGGAATGTTGGCGAACAGCCCGAAACCAAGGAAAATCCCTGAAATCAGGAAGATAGCGGTCAGGGCGGAGCGTCGCTCTTGCAGCATGGCTATAAGCAATACCATATTCCGCGCTGGCAGTTCAAACCCGGCTTCTCTCGGGGCGGCTCCCCCCCTGCGGGGAGAAGTCCTCCCCAGGGTCACCGCCAGCGGTGATGTACGTGGCGGAGGTCCCGGCCTAGAATAACCATGTCCCTGGTAAGGAGTCTGGCTTGATGACTGACCGTATGATCATCCCCCGCCGAAAAGAGGGATTTTCGGCCATCGAAGCCCTGATCGCCACGGTCGTCCTGGCGGTCATGCTCCTGTCGTTGATCTCGGTCTTTATCTACGGCTTCGGGGCCATCACCTGGGCCCGCCAGATCGCCGTCGCCACCCAAATCGTCCAGGAGGAAATGGAAGCCGTGCGCGCCTTGGCTTTCGACAGCATCTCCGGCCTGGGAACAACGTTCACGAACGCC
>JAQULS010000096.1 GCA_028749235.1 Acidobacteriota bacterium
CATGATCCTTGTCAGGACGAATTCCAAATATAAGACGGGACCCGAGAGTAAAAATACATTTCTTCGCCGCCGTTCTTGACGGCCGCGCGCCGGCGGGATATCTTCACTAGGCCCGCCGAAAATCATACCGCGGACGGAAAGGATCGATTCCGATGAAACAGAAATTCCCGCCGGCGTTTTTGTGTATTGTGATAATGATCGGACTGCTGTCGATGACGCTCTTCTCCGCGCCGGCCGGGAAGACGGCGAAAATAGAAAGCTTGACCGTGGAATACGTTACGACCCCCATCGGCATCGATGTCGCCGCGCCCCGGTTCGGGTGGCGGATGGCCGCGCCGGCCGGCGTCCGCGATTGCGCCCAGACGGCCTACCGGATCATGGTCAAGAATCCGGCGGGCGGCCTCATGTGGGACAGCGGCAAAACGGCCAAGGCCGAGTCGCTGGAGATCCCTTATGCCGGCGCTCCTCTTCAAGCGGCGACCCGATATGACTGGACGGCGACGGTCTGGGACAGGGCCGGCGCCGCGGCCACGGAATCGTCCTGGTTCGAGACGGGGCTGATGAATCCCGACCCCGGGCTCTCCGCCTGGGATGGGGCAACGTGGATCGGCGGCGGCGACGAGGACCTGGTCCTTTACTCTCCTTATCTGCCCGCTTATGCGATCGGCTACAGCCTGGCGATCGCCGAGGGCAGCTCGCGGGCGGGCTTCGTGCTGGGCGCCAACGATTCGCGCCTGATGGACAAGAACAAGAACATCTTCCAGGTCCAAAGCGCCCGGGACAAGAGCTTCATCAAGGTCGAGCTCGACGTCTCGGGAGTGGATGGGACGGACGCCGGCCGGGCCAAGATCAGCGTCTACCGGTCCGGGTACTCGGACAAGGACACGCCGGACAAGTCGCTGAAATCCTTTGCCGTCAAGAAGGAACTCATCAACCCGGGCAATAAGTACGCCAGCCACGCCGTCGAGATCAAAGGTCTCTACGGCGATCTGACCGTCTCCCTCGACGGCCAAGAGGACTTCTTCGAGGAGATCCAGCCCGCGGTGCCTGAAGCCGGCTCCGCCCCCCGCGTCCGGAGGGCGACCGTCAACGTCAATCCCTTGGGAACGGGCACCGACATCATCCCTTTCGGGATGCTCTGCGACATCGGATTTTCCATCGAGGCGGGTCAAAAGGCGGCCTTCGCCGATTTGAAAGTCTCCCACGTCCGCAAACCGGGCCACGTTCTCTTCCGGGAGGACCTGGCCGGTCCGGCCTACGACGGCCTGTTCAAGGCCTTTGCCGCGGATCCGGATTCGGGATTCCGCGTCGAGGGCGGCGCCTATCGCCTGTCGGGCGGAAAGTCCGGAGCCTTCGTCGCCGCCGATCCGAGCCGCAACGCCATGCCCATGCTGCGGACGCGCTTCGCCGCGGCGGACAGGAAGATCCGGGCCGCCCGGCTCTACATCACCGCCCGAGGCATCTACGAAGCCTACCTGAACGGCAAGCGCGTCGGCGACGACTACTACAATCCGGGTTTGACCCAATACAACAAGACGCACATGTACCAGACCTACGATGTCACCTCGCTCCTCGCGCCCGGGCCGAATGTGCTGGGGGCCGCGCTGGGCGAAGGCTGGTGGAGCGGGCAAATGAGCTTCACCACCGACTGGAACTATTTCGGGGACCGGCCGTCGCTTCTGGCCAAGCTGGTCATCGCCTACGAGGACGGCTCGCGCGACGTCATCGTCAGCAACGCCCGGGACTGGACCTACTTCAACCGCGGCCCGATCGTCTACAGCAGCCTGCAGCAGGGCGAGGTCTATGACGCGGCCCGCGAGGCCGCGGTCGAAGGTTGGACCACGGCGGGCTACGACGACCGGACCTGGGAAAAAGCCGCTGCCGTCACGCTCGAGGGGAGCGCTTTTCCCGGCTTCGACTATAAGAAGCTGATCCTCATCGGGCAGATCGGCGGCAATCCCGGCGTCTTCAAAACGCTGACCGCGCAGAGCGTCAAGGAAGTCCGGCCGGGCGTCTTCGTCTACGACATGGGCCAGAACTTCGTCGGCGTTCCCCTCATCTCCTTCCCGAACGGGAAGGCCGGCCGCCGGATCACGCTGCGGGTCGCGGAGATGCTCTATCCCGACTTGAAGGAGTCCGGGAGGAACGTCGGCATGATCATGACCGAAAACTACCGGGCCGCCCTGTGCCAGGACCGGTACGTCATGAAGGACGGGCCCCAGGTCTTCCAGCCGCGCTTCACTTCGCGGGGCTATCAATACCTCGAGATCACGGGCCTTTCCGAAGCCCTGCCGCTCACCGCCGTCAAGGGCGTGACCATCAGCTCGATCCGGGAATTGAGCGCCGGCTACGAGTCGTCCAACCCCAAGGTCAACCGCCTGTGGTCCAACCTGGTCTGGTCGAACGTCGACAATTTCCTATCCGTTCCGACGGACTGCCCCCAGAGAAACGAACGCATGGGCTGGGGGGGAGACATCAGCGTCTTCTCCCGGACCGCGACCTATGTTTCCAACGCTGGGCCGTTCCTGCGGCGTCACATGCTGGCGTCGCGGGACATGCAGGATGCCAACGGCAAGTTCAACGACATCGCGCCCATCGGCCACGGCTTCGGCGGCGTCCTGTGGGGCAGTGCCGGCATGACCGTCCCCTGGGAAGCCTACCGGCAGTACGGCGACGTGGAACTCCTGCGGGAGCACTACCCGGCGATGACGGCTTACATCGACTTTCTGGCCAAGTCCATCCGCAAGGAAACCGGCTTGAGCTACGATTCCGCCCTGGGCGACTGGCTCGGGCCGCAGAATGACCAGCTGGGGACCGACTTCCTGGTCACGGCCTATCACGTCTACGACCTGGAGATCATGACCCGGGTCGCGAGCCTGCTCGGCCGGAGCGACGACGCGGCGAGATTCCAAGTCCTGCGCGACGAACGCAAGGCCTTCTTCAATAAGACCTTCGTCAACGCTGACAAGAAGGCGCTGGGAACCTTCCGGCCACGGCGGAGCGGTGGGGCCCGGGCCGTGCCCGACGGGCTTGAGTTCAGGGTCGCCGACACCCAGACGGCCTACGCCGTCGGGCTGGCGCTGGGCGCGTTCAGCGACGAGAACATCCCCTTCATGGCCGCCAACCTGAAGGCGGCGGTCGAGCGCGAAAACAAGGACGACGATGGAATCCTGAGGCCCCGGTATTCCCTGATGACCGGCTTCATCGGTACGGCCTGGATCAGCCAGGCCCTGTCCGACCGCGGCATGAACGATCTTGCTTACCGGCTCCTCCAGAACGACACGTACCCGTCCTGGCTCTATTCCGTCAACCAGGGCGCGACCACCATTTGGGAGAGGCTGAACGGCTACACCATCGAAAACGGCTTCGGCGGCTTGAACGGCATGAACTCCTTTAACCATTATTCGTTCGGCGCCGTCGGCCATTGGCTGATGGCCTATTCGTTGGGCATCCAGCGGGACGAGCCGGGCTTCCGGAAATTCATCCTGCGGCCCGAGCCCGATCCGACCGGGAACATGACCTGGGCGAAGGGTCACTACGACTCGATGTACGGGAGAATCGAAAGCTCCTGGCGCAGGGAAGGCGGGCGCCTGATCTACGAGGCCGTCGTTCCCGCCAATACAACCGCGACTCTCTATCTCCCCGCCGCGTCGGCCGAGGCCGTGACGGAGGGAGGCAAGCCGGCGGCCAAGGCCGCCGGGGTCGCGTTCGTGAAGTACGAAAACGGCCGGGCTGTTTATCGCCTGGCTTCGGGAAGATATTCGTTCCTGATGGAGAAAGAGGGGAGGGAATGATGAGAACCGCTCGTCATGGTTGGGTCGTTATTCTGGTCCTGTTGTTCGGCGGTGCGGCGGCTTTCGGCGCCCAAAGGCCGGGGCTCGATGGGGAATGGGTTCTCGTTCCCCAGTCCAGCACCGAGATCGATCTCTATGGCGCTTTGACCGTCGAGATCGCGGGGACAAACGGGGAGCTCACCCTGATCCGGACCTTCGGAGGCTCGCGTCCTTTCAAGGAAGTCTGGGCCCTGAAGATCGGGGGATTCGCCAACAAGATTCCCATCCCCGACCGGGTCTTTCCCACCAATGTGTTCATGGGCTTGTCCCTGCCCGTGGGATCCCAAAGGACCGTCGAGGCCTACTGGGACAAGCCGGACTCCGTGCTGCGCCTCGAGGAGACCTGCGACGTCCTGGCCTCGCAAGGCCAAGCTCCTCTGCGCAGTCGGCATGTCTTGCGGGCCGGTTTGAGCCCCGACCTGATGACCTATACCATCACCCGTCCGACCCGGGATCTCCCCATTACATATATCCTCAAGAGGAAAGGCAGCCGCGAAGCCTGTTACATGATTCTCGACGACGCCTGGACCATTGGTCAGGGGCTGGAGAAGCAGGCTTTCTTGATCAGCCTCCAGGGCAACGTGAACCGGGACGCGCCTCGGCTATACTTCGTCTATCCGAAGACCTGGGACTTCAACTACACGCCTTATGTCTTCGATTTTTTCCGGAATCGCAAGCACTACTCTTTCCGCCGCCTGTCGACCGTGGAACAGGCCCTGCAAACCTTCAGGGATTCGGTTCGGGGCTACGTCGTCTGGGACAGAGAAGTCCGGACTTCCCTAATCGTGGCCTACACCATCGCCGGCCTGGAACGGGCCGTGGTGGTCGACGAGTCCATGATCCCGCTCATGGCCGCCAATGGACTGGCCGCGGTGGAGGATCTGCGCGGCAAGTTCAGCGGATGGTCCGATGCCCGCATCTACCAATGGGCCCTCGACCGCTACGGGGACCGCTGCAGCCGGGATTTCGTCATCTGGCTGGGCGGCGAACACGGCCGGGTGCTCAAGCCCGGCGTGGCGGACTGGGGCATGAAGAACGGGGCTTTCTTCTGCGACCTGTCCAGCAAGCCCGTCGACCGGGAGGAGTACGAGCTGGCCGGGAAGGTCCTCGGCCGGATGAACCCCATGGCCATGGTCATGGGCTGGCATTCCTACAAGAAGGACCAGGAGAGGGACCATGTCCGCCTGACCTCCAGCTTCGGGCTGCGCGTGGAAGGGCTTCATACCCTGCCGAACGTCAGCTTCAGCCATCACGTGCCGGTGGATCCGGGCTTCGTCCCCCGCAATCATCATAACGTCGAGCCGGGGAAGATCTACACGCCGCAGGCCAAGACATATATCGCTTGCATCCAGACCGACGGCATGGGCCTCGGCGCCTGGAATGAGCCGGGCCGGGGGGATATCCCCTATGCCTGGGAACAGATCATCAACTACATCTGGCTGGCGCCCGTGATGGTGGAGTATTTTGACTCCACGTCCACTCCGAACGACTACTTCATCGGGGCCCTCGGCGGGCCCGGCTACGTCTATCCCAAGGCCGTCCCCAAGGACAAGCTGCCCGGGCTGATCGCCAAGACCTGGGAGATGATGGAGCTTCTGGACCTGAAGGTTTTCGATATCATGGACCACTCGGAGGGCTCCACCGTGGAGGGCAACTCCGAGCTCACGGAAGAGGTGGTCGATGCCTTCTACAAGGGCATGCCCGGCGCCATCGGCTTTGTCAACGGCTATGCGCCGTCATTCACTTTCGCGGTCCGCGACAAGAGGCCGCTCGTCTCCTTCGACTATTACCTGTCGCCGACGCGGACGGAAGAGGAAGCCACAGCCGACCTGCGCGAGCTGGCGGCCTTGAACGCCCGCCGGCCGTATTTCCTCCTGGTCCACGTCCGGGAGTACAGCAACGTGAAGCGGGTCAAGGACATCATGGACAAACTCGGTCCCGGCTTCGAGCTGGTGCCGTTGGATGTCTTCCTGAAGATGGCGGGGGAGGCGCCGACCTTCCGGGAGAGACTCCTGAAAAAGTAAACCGTTTAAGACCCGACCCCAGGCGGACCTCTAGGCGATCCAATTCCGCTGAATTTTGGAACGGCAACAAAACGAAAATGAAAAACGTGATCGAAAGCGTGGTCGAATCCCTGGACGGATTCGACGTCGGGCTCTACCCTCATTTGCCCTACTTGCTGCAGGACCTCTGGAGGATGGGCTCCGACCCGGAGACCATGGTCTCCCTGCTGAAGAAGGAGGGTGTGGTTCGTCCCCGCCGGGTCCTGGATGTGGGCTGCGGCAAAGGGGCCGTCTCGATCCGGATCGCCGAGGAGCTGGGATGCCCGGTCACGGGCATTGATGCCGTGCCGGCTTTCATCGACGCGGCCCGGCGCCGGGCGACGGAGCATCGCGTCGGTCGCCTTTGCCGGTTCGTGATCGGAGACATCCGGGCCCGGACGTGGGAGCCGGAAAAGTTCGACGCAATCGTCTTCGGCGCCCTCGGCTCGGTCTTGGGCGATCTCCAGGAAACCCTGACGATTCCGGCCCGCTCCTTGAACGATCGGGGATACGTCCTCTTGGACGACGGCTATCTCGAGGACGCCGCGCCGACCGCCTATGATCGCTGCCTGCGGAAATCGATCTTTTACGGCCAGATCGCGGCCGCGGGATTCGAAGTCGTCGCGGAAGCGATCCTGGGAAAAGAGGAAATCGAGGCGACCGACCGGTCGTATTATATCTCCATCGAGAGGCGCGCCGTCGAGCTGATGAGGCGCTTTCCCGATCAAGCGGGCCTCTTTCAGGGCTATCTGGACGCCCAGGAGCGCGAGAACAGCGTCCTGGAGAATGATCTGGTCTGCGGGACCTGGCTTCTGCGGATTAAATAGGGTTTGGGTCTAACATTCAAAAATCGGCTCCGTCCGTTGACAAAATGACAACCTAGGTTGTCAGAAATCTTGAATCTTAAGACCTGACCCCCATTCATGACGAAATCAGGCGATGAACCTTTTCTTTATAGGCTATGATATATATTACCCGCATGAAGCCCGTCCTCTCGCGAACAAAGGATTATCTCCGATGAAGACAGTCCCCCGCTTGCTGGTCGCTTCCGCCCTGATAATTCTCGCAACTTCGGCCTGCCGGAAATCCGGCTCAGGGTTCGAGGCTCTGACCGTCGTCTCTCCCGACGGCAATTTAGTCGTATCGCTGGCCCTGAAGGCGCTGCCCCAGCCGTATCTTTCCGGCCGGCGGGCCTACTACCAGGTCAGCTATCGGGGCCGCCCGGTTCTCGCCGATTCGCCGCTTGGACTCGATTTATTCGGCGCGCGGCCCCTGGACACGGACTTTGAGGTCGTCGCCACAGATCGGCAGGCGGCCGACTCGACCTGGGAAAACGCGTTCGGCGCCAGGCGCCAGGTCCGGGACCGCTATAACGAATTGACCGTGTCGCTCCGCGAAACCAAGGCGCCCGGGCGCCGTGTCGATCTGGTCTTCCGCGCTTACAATGAAGGCATCGCCCTCCGATATGTTCTGCCCAAACAGGAGGGGCTCGATCGGTTCGCCCTGGAGGCCGAGAACACCGGGTTTCATTTCGTTCCCGGAGCCTCCGCCTGGGCTTTGAACATGGGCCGCTTCAACACCCACAACGAGGGGGAATACCTGCCCATCCGGCTGGACGAGATCAAGCCCTCCGACCTCATCAACCTGCCCCTTCTCGTCCAGGCGCCCGGCGGGCCGTGGCTCGCTCTCCTGGAGGCGGACCTGAACGATTACGCCAACATGTACGTGGGCGGCGTCCCGGGCGCGCCCGACGCCCTGATCAGCAAGCTGTGCCTTCGGCCGCGCAAGGAGAGCCTGGCCCGCAACATCCCCTGGACCCAGTATCACGCCGTCGAGCAGCCCGTCGTCGCGGCGGCGCCGAAGTCGACCCCCTGGCGGGTCCTGATGATCGCGGAGACGCCCGGCCGGCTGATCGAGAACAGCGACATCATCCTGAACCTCAACCCGCCCTGCGCCATCGCCGACACGTCCTGGATCAAGCCGGGGCTGGCCGCCTGGGACTGGTGGACCGAAAGCTTCGCCAAGAACGTGCCCTTCAAGCCCGGCATGAACACGGCGACGATGAAGCACTACATCGAGTTCGCCGGCGCCCACGGCTTCCCCTACATGCTGATCGACGGCGGGTGGTACGCGGACAGCATCTGCAAGTCCATTCCCGCGATCGACATGCCCGCGCTCCTGGCTCACGGCAAGCGCCATAATGTCCGGCTGGTGCTGTGGGTCGACTGGGTCACGCTCGACCGTGAGCTCGACACGGCCCTGGCCCTCTACGAGAAATGGGGGGTGGCCGGCATTAAAATCGACGGCCAGAACCGCGATGACCAGGAAATGGTCAGCCTCACCGCCAAATGGGTCCGCCGGGCGGCCGAGCACCACCTGTTGGTCGACCTCCACGGCGCGTACAAGGAAACCGGCCTCCGGCGGACGTATCCCAACCTGGTGGGGATCGAGGCCGTCATGGGCATGGAGTACAACCTGTGGAGCGAGCGGGTCACGCCGGAATACGACGTGACCATCCCCTTCACCCGGATGCTGGCCGGGCCGATGGATTTTACCCCCGGCGCGTTCCGTAATGCCGCCCGGGGCAAGTTCGAGGCCCGCGGACGCGAGCCCATGTCCCAGGGGACGCGGGCCCACCAACTGGCCGCATATATCGTCTATGACGCGCCGCTGGGGATGCTGGCGGACTATCCGGAGGCCTACGAAGGCCAGCCGGGGCTGGAGTTCCTCGAAAAAGTGCCCACCGTCTGGGACGAAACGAAGGTGCTGAGCGGCTTTCCGGGCGAATCCATCGTCATGGCCCGCCGCAAGGGAGATATCTGGTATTTGGGCGCCATGACCAACTGGACGTTGCGCGATCTCGCGGTTCCCTTGGGATTCCTGGGCCCGGGGGACTACGAAGCCCGCATCTTCGCCGACGGTCCGGACGCGGCCAGCGAAGGCACCAGCTTGAGCATCGAAACGAAAAAATATAAGGCCGGAGACAGCTTCAGCGCTCATTTGGCCCCGGGCGGCGGACTGGCCGTCATCCTATCTCCTAAAGAAAAATAGGGGTCAGGTCTTAAGATTCAAGATATGACCGCGTTAGTTGACGAAAAAACTACAAATGTTGCCAAAAAACTTGAATCCCTTCGCGGAATACTTCCGTTACGGGGACGGAAGGCGTCTTAAGACCTGACCCCTCCGGGATTGACAGCGACGAGGGCTCGGCGATATCGTCCGAACGGTTCGATAAAAGGGATAGCATATGAAAAATTGCATCACTGTTTGCCCGAAGATCGGAGTCGCTCTTCTCCTCGGTTTTGCCCTGGCGACGGCGGTTTCCTGCCGCGCCGTTCCGGGCGACCAGACCCCTCAGAGCCTCCGGTGCGAAAACCTGGTCGATCCCGAGGGCATCGACGCGACGGTGCCCCGGCTGAGTTGGAGCTTCGCGCCCGAGTCGAATCCGGTCCGCGGGCAAAAGCAAACGGCCTATCAGATCCTTGTCGCCGGCGACCCCGCGACCCTGGCCGCCGGCCGGGGCGATCTCTGGGATTCCGGCCGGGTGGAATCGGATACGCCTTTCGGCATCGCCTACGCGGGCCGGCCGCTCGCGTCCCATCGGCCCTGCTTCTGGAAGGTCCGGATCTGGGATTTGGACCGCCGGGCTTCGACCTGGTCCGCGCCGGCCCGCTGGTCGATGGGCATCCTGACTCCCGGGGAATGGACCGGGACGTGGATCCGGGCCGCCGGCGAGCTCGACGGCGCCCCCGGCCCGCTTTTCCGCAAGACGTTCGACGTCCGCGGAGGGCTTAAGCGAGCCGTAATCTCCATCTGCGGCCTGGGCTACTATGAGCTTCGCTTGAACGGAGCCAAGGTCGGCGACCGGGTCCTGGATCCTCTCTTTACCCGTTACGACAAACGGGCCGTCTATGCCACCTATGATGTCGGCGACCGGCTGCGGCCGGGACGGAACGCCCTGGGCGTGATGCTGGGCAAGGGATTCTACAACGTCGATTTCCGGGACGAGTGGGACTTCGACAAGGCTCCCTGGCGCGGCACGCCGACGCTGCTCTGCCAGTTGCGCCTGGAATACGCCGACGGCTCGGTCGAGACCGCGGCCTCGGATGCGACCTGGCGGACGATTGACGGCCCGGTCCGCCGCGATGGCATCCGCAACGGCGAGGGCTACGATGCCCGGTTCGAGAAGCCCGGCTGGGACACGGCCGATTTCGACGATTCCGGCTGGCAGGCCGCGGTCGCCGGCGGCGGCCCGAAGGGGGTCCTGCGGGCGGGAATGGCTCCGCCCATCAGGGTCATGGCCACGATCCGGCCGCTCGGGATCACGGAGCCCAAGCCCGGCCTCTTCGTCTTCGACCTGGGGCAGAACATGGCCGGCTGGGCCCGCCTCCACGTCTCCGGCCCGGCCGGGAGCAAGATCGTCCTGCGATACGGCGAGCGTTTGGTGGCGGACGGAACCGTGGACCAGAAGGAAATCGCCAAGTTCGTCCGCGGCGTCCCCTTCCAGACCGACTCTTACACCCTTAAGGGCGGGGGAGAGGAAGTCTGGGAGCCGAGGTTCGCCTACCACGGCTTCCGTTGGGTCGAAGCGGCAGGCTTCCCCTGCCGGCCGACGCTCGAGAGCCTGGACGGCCGGGTCGTCCATACCTCGTTCGAGCCCGCGGGTGATTTCGCAAGCTCCGACGACCTGCTCAACGCCATCCAGCAAATGACCCTATGGTCCTACCGAAGCAATTTCGTGGGCATCCCCACGGATTGCCCGCACCGCGAGAAGAACGGCTGGACCGGCGACGCCCACCTGGCGGCGGAGCAGGCCATGTTCAACTGGCGCAACACGGCCGCCTACGAGTCGTGGCTCCGCGACTTCAAGGACGAGCAAAGGCCGGACGGCGATTACGCCGGCATCATCCCGACCTCCGGTTGGGGCTACGGCATCGGCCCGGCCTGGGACAGCGCCTATCTCCTGATCCCCTGGTATCTATACGTCTATACCGGAGATACCCGACCCATCGAAGAGCATTACGACGCGTGGAAGCGGTATTTGGACTATCTCGGCCGCCAGGCTAAGGGCCTGATCGTGGACGTCGGATTGGGCGACTGGGTGCCGGCGAAAACCGTGACGCCGACGGCGATCACCTCGACGGGCTACTATTACGGGGACGCGGTTCTCATGTCCCGCTTCGCCGCCTTGCTGGGAAAGGCGGACGACGCCCGGGTCTACGCCGGGCTGGCCGAGGACATCCGGCGGGCTTTCCAGGCCGCGTTCATCAAGGACGACGGATCGGTGGGCAACGACAGCCAAACCGCGCTGAGCTGCGCCCTGTTTCAAGATCTGGCGGCGCCGGCCCGGCGCGAGGCGATTTTCGCCAAGCTCGTGCAAAACGTCTTGGACCAAGACGGGCACTTGGATGTCGGCATCCTCGGCGCCAAATACCTGTTCCGCGTCCTGGCCGACAACGGCCGGACCGACTTGGCCCTGCGCGTCGTCCGCCAGACGACGCCGCCCAGCTACGGCGACTGGCTGAAACGGGGCGCGACCACCCTGTGGGAGGATTGGGGCGACGGCAGCTCGCGCAACCACGTCATGTTCGGCGACATCAGCGCCTGGTTCTACCAATATCTGGCCGGCATCAATGCCGATCCGGAAAAGCCCGCCTTCCGCCATATCATTCTTCGCCCCAACCCCGCCGGCGCTCTGACTTTCGCCAAGGCCTGGCACGAATCGCCGTTCGGCCGCATCGAGAGCGAATGGACCATCGCGGGAGGCCTGTTCCGCTGGCGGATACTCGTCCCGCCGGGAGCGACCGCCACGGTTTATGTCCCTGCCGCCGATCCGGATGCGGTCAAGGAGGGGCGCCTCCCGGCGGCCCGATCCGAAGCCGTCCGATTCATACGCCGGGAGAAAGACGCGGCCGTCTTCGAGGTTTCGTCCGGCCGGTACGAATTTTCCTGTCCGTTCTCCGCGGCGGGCGCCCGGTAGCCGATTACCCCGCCAGGTGCGCGGGAACCGGGGCCGCGAAGATCCTCCGCCCCGCGGGATCGTAGACGATCACCCGTTCGCCCGGCGATAGGGAGAGAAGCTCCAGGCTTACCACGAAGGTCGTTTGATCGTTCCGGCCTCCGATGGGCTTTTGCTGGGCGTCCAATCCGTCCCAATAGACGGTTTGGACGGGGGGAAACGACTTTTCGTCCAAGACGAGGCGGGCCGGACCGCACAGCTCGACCCGG
>JAQULS010000097.1 GCA_028749235.1 Acidobacteriota bacterium
CTCCTGATCGTGGCGGCGCTCCTGACCACGCTTTTCTTCGGCGGCTGGCAGGTCCCCTGGCTCGAGGCCGGAGGCTTCCATTTCCCTTGGGGAGGGGAGTGGCCCTGGCCGGCTTGGCTGGTCGCGGCGGCCCGGATCGCCGCCTTCCAGATCAAAGTCTTCTTTTTCTGCTGGCTGCAGGTCCTGCTGCGTTGGACGTACCCGCGCCTGCGCTACGATCAGCTTATGAGCCTGGGCTGGAAGCTGCTCATTCCCTTGAGCCTCCTGAACATCGTCGTCACGGCCGTCTGGGTGGGGAGATGACATGATCAAGGGATGGGGACTTCTCTGGGCGCTGGCCAAGGGAGCTTGGATCACTGCCCGGCATTTCTTCGTCAACATGTTCTTCCATACTCTGGCCCTGTTCGGAATCAAGGCCAAGCGCCGGGGAGCGGTCACCATTCCATACCCGGAGAAGAGAAAGCCCTTGGCCGTCCGCCATCGC
The DNA here is from genome assembly GCA_028749235.1 of Acidobacteriota bacterium. GTDB lineage: Bacteria > Acidobacteriota > Aminicenantia > Aminicenantales > UBA4085 > UBA4085. The sequence goes on from JAQULS010000097.1 coordinate 485, forward strand.
AGCCTGCACCGGATCGTCCCCCGGGCGGACGGCAAGCCGCGCTGCGTGGCTTGCATGCTCTGCGTCACGGTTTGCCCTTCGGAGTGCATCACGGTCGAGGCGGCGGAAGATCCCGATCCGGACGTCCAGAAATGCGCCTCGCGATTCGAAGTCGACCTGACCCGGTGCTGCTTTTGCGGGTTCTGCGTCGAGGCCTGCCCGGAGGACGCCATCCGCATGGATACGGGGATCATCGAGCTGGCCGCGCGGTCGCGGGAGGATCTCGTCTGCGGCCTCGACAGGCTTCTCCGATGAGGCTTTATTCGTCTCCGGACGAATTGACATTGCCTCCCTTTGACATATAATGAACCTTCGTTTTTTCCATCCCACAGGAGGTTTGAGGAATGAAGAAAGTCACGGTTGAGGAGCTGCTCGAGAAGGCCGCGCAGCCGTCCAAGGACGCCCCCCGCCTGCACAAGTTCTATAAGGGCAAGATGGGCGTCGCGCTCAAGTGCCGGGTTCGCGATTTCAACGACTTCGCCATCTGGTATACGCCCGGCGTGGCCAAGGTCTGCCTGGAGATCGCGGCCGACAAGCAGAAGGTTTACGAGTACACCAACAAATGGAACAACGTCGCCGTCATCAGCGACGGAACCCGGGTTCTCGGCTTGGGCGACATCGGTCCCGAAGCGGGCCTTCCGGTCATGGAGGGCAAAGGCATCCTCTATAAATACCTGGGCGGCGTGGACGCCTTCCCGATCTGCCTGGACGAAAAGGATCCCGACAAGATCATCGCCATCTGCAAGGCCCTCCAGCCGTCCTTCGGCGGATTCAATCTCGAGGATATCGCCCAGCCCAAGTGCTTCCGGATCCTCGACACCCTGCGCGCGGAATGCGAAATCCCGGTTTGGCATGACGACCAGCAGGGCACGGCCTGCGTCACGGTGGCCGGACTGGTCAACGCCCTCAAGATCGTCAAGAAGGACATCCGGGAAGTCAAATGCACGGTCATCGGCTCGGGGGCTTCCGGCATCAATATCGCCCGGCTGATCATGAAGGCCGGCGCTCTCCCCGAAAACATGCTTTCGGTCGATTCCAAGGGCATCCTGTCGAGGGACCGGGCCGACCGGGAGAAGCTGCAGGCCGATTTCAAGGAGAAGTGGGACATCTGCATGACCACGAACCCGAAGTGCAAACAGGGCCAGACCCCCGAGGCCATCATGGGCGCGGATGTCCTGGTTTGCTGCTCGACGCCCGGTCCGGGGACGATCAAGCCCGAATGGGTCAAGACCATGGCCCCGAACTCGATCGTCTTTGCCGAGGCCAACCCGATCCCCGAGATCTGGCCCTGGGAAGCCAAGGAAGCCGGAGCCCGGATCGTGGCCACGGGCCGGTCGGATTTCCCGAACCAGGTCAACAATTCCCTCGGCTTCCCCGGTATCTTCCGCGGCGCGCTGGACGTCCGAGCCAAGACGATCACCGACGAGATGTGCATCGCGGCGGCCATGGAGCTGGCCAAGGTGGCCGAGGACAAGGGCATCCACGAGGAATACATCATCCCGAATATGGACGAATGGGAAGTCTTCCCGCGCGAAGCCGTGGCCGTCGGCAGCAAGGCCATCGAACAGGGCGTGGCCCGGTTCACCTTTACGGCCGAAGAGCGTTTCAAGATGGCCAACGAAAGCATCCGCGCCGCCCGCAACGAGGTCCAGTGGATGATGAAGGAAGGCTTCATCATCGATCCGGACAAATAAGGCTTCCAAGCGGAAAAAAAGGGCTCCCGGACCGGGATCCGGGAGCCCTTTTTCATTATAAGGGGGGATTTGACAGGCCCGTTGGAAAGTGCTAGTTTAATACGCGTATTCGTCTTCGCCGGGCAACCCTTTTCACCGGAACAGGCCAGTGTCTAGGTGAAGACGATTTCGGACGTGAGAAAGGAGGACAAACCTATGAAGAATCTCACGAAGTCGCTGATTTTGGTTCTTACCCTGGCCGTCGTTCTCGTTGGCTGCAAACAGCCCACGGCGCAGATCGACGGCGCCAAGGCCGCCATTGACGATGTCCTGAAAGCCGGCGCCGACAAGTACGCGCCCGAAGAGCTCGCCGTCGTTCAGGGCAGTCTGACGAAGGCCATGGACGAGATCGCCGGACAGGACAAGAAGTTCTTCAAGAAGTTCGGCCCGGCCAAGGAAATGCTGGACAAGGTCAAGGTTGACGCCGAAGCCCTCAAGGCGGCTCTCCCGGCCAAGATCGAAGCCGTGAAGAACGAAGCCGTCGCCATGCAGATCGCTCTCGGAACGATGATGACCGAAGTCAAGGACATGCTCAAGAAGGCCCCCAAGGGCAAGGGCACGGCCAAGGACTTGGAAGCTCTTCAGGGCGATCTGACCGGAGCCGAGACCGAAGCCGCGGGCATCCAGACCGCCTTGGACAGCCAGGACTACATCGGCGCCCTGAACACGGCCAAGGCCGTCACGGCCAAGGTCACCTCCGTCAAGGAGCAGATCCAGGCCGCCATCGACAAGGTCAAGAAGTAAGCTGGATTCGTTCCGGAAATTTAGTGGAACGGACGCTTGAGCCCGCGAGTCGCTAGCCGCATCATTACGGCTGTGGCTTTGGTCGGGTGGCTGAGCGCCTGTCGGACCGCCCCGGTTCCGCCTGGGGTTCAAGAGGCTCTGCGCCTCGACGAAACCCTCGGGGGAGCCGGGGCTTCTTCTTTTTCGGCCGAAAGCTACGCCCGGTTCCGAACCGGCTTGGCTGAATTGAAAGACGAAGTCCAGAGGCAGGAAGCCCGGCTGGGGCCCTTTCGCGATTTTCGGACGGCCGAAGGAAAGGCCTCGGCCCTGCTGGCCGAAGGGGGCCGGTTGCTCGGAGAACTCCACGCCAGCCGGGACGGGAAGCGTCGGGCCGTTCGCGACGACATGACCGCCCTTCGCATGAGGCTCGAACGCCTGCATGCCATCACCGGCTATTTCAACGACAACGAAGCCGTGCGCACGGCTTTGGCCCAGGCCGACATCAAGCTCGGCCAGGCGGCCCTCCTCAGCGAGGCCGGCGAATTGGATGAGTCCGGGCGGCGCCTGCGGGAAACGGAAGGCTTCCTGGAGGAAGCCCAGGCCGTCATCGGACGAAGGTTGGAGAGATACCTCGAGCCCGAAATGTTGCGAAAATGGCGGACGATGGCCGACGAAACCATCGCGGTTTCGCGGCGGACGGGCGGCACGGCGCTTATCGTCAACAAGATCGAGCGGACCTTGATCGTCATCCGCAAAGGCGAGGCGACGGCGACATACGGGATCGGGCTGGGCAAATCGGGGCTTTCAGACAAGCTCTACGAAGGGGACGGGGCGACTCCCGAGGGCAAGTACCGGATCATCCGCAAGTTTCCGGCGTCGGCCTTCTATAAGGCCCTGCTCATCGACTACCCCAACGGCGACGACTTGCGGAATCTCGCGGAGGCGAAAAACCGGGGGGCCGTTCCGGCCCGGGTCGGCGCCGGCGGCGAGATCGAGATCCACGGCGGAGGAAAAGACAATCTGACGAGAGGCTGCGTAGGCCTCGAAAACGCGGACATGGACAAGGTCTACAAGGCGGCCGAACTCGGCACGCCCGTGACCATCGTCGGTGCCCTTGGAGTCGAGGGCACGATCCTCGTCGACATCAAGGCGTTCGGCAAATGAAACGGCAAAGATGGTGGTGGATTGCGGCGCTGGCGGCGGGCGGGTCGCTCGCGGCCCTGATCATGGCCGGAAGCTTGGTCGAGCGGTTCGTCTATGCCAAGCCGGAGGCGGAACCAACGGCTTCGGCGAATGCCGTTACGGCCCGGACGGTACGGACGCTCGAAGCGAGGATCAAGGCGGTCGAACCGCGGGGCCTGTATATCGTCATCGACACGGCCGCCAACAGGCTTCTTCTTAAACGGGGGGACAAGACGATCAAGGAATTCGTCATCTCCTGCGGTTCGGGAGGGATCCTGGAAGATACGAGCGGCGGGAGAAAATGGATTTTTGAAACGCCGCGCGGGGAATATGCCGTCCAGAACAAGCTCGTCAACCCGACCTGGATCAAGCCGGATTGGGCCTTTATCGAGGAAGGCGAGAAAATCCCCAGCGATTACAACGAGCGGATCGACAACGACACCCTGGGCGATTTCGCCTTGGGATTCGGCAACGGATACTTTATACACGGAACGCTCTATACGAGGCTGCTCGGGCGAAATGTAACCCATGGCTGCGTCCGGGTGGGAGATAAAGACCTCAAAGAGATCTATCAAGCCGCGGGAATCGGAACGCGAATCTATATCTACTGATGAAATGAAAAAAGCGGCGATAGCGGGAATCCTGGCGGCCGCGGCGGCCTTGGCGGTTGCGGCCAACGGACAAGATTGGGACGGAAAGGCCAAGCGGCTGGAAGAGGAATTTAGGCTGGCCAAGACGTCATCGGTGTACCTTGTCGTCGATGCGGGCGCCAAAACGGTGTCGCTTCGCATACGGGGCCTGACGCTGAAAACCTGGCCGGTATCGAATATCCGGTCGTGGGGGAGGCCGATCGGCATAAAGTCGCTGAAGGTCGAAAAAAGAACGGGATGGTCGGCCGAGGACCGCGTCAATTTGACGCCGGGGAGGAAACCGGAAAAAAAGCGCAAGGATAAAAAGCCCAAGGATATCGGGGACGACGTCCTGGAGATCGACGATATGCCCGCCAAATACGGTTTTATCTTGGAAACAAACGCCAGGCTGGACATTCGGCCGCGGGCGAAAGGCCTCTTCAACCGATCAGCCTACGCTCTGGGCGGATTGGGGCGAAGCATCGGACGATCGGTGCGACTCATTTGGTCCGTAATAAAAAAGCGGGAATTCTCGAATATACAAGTAACGGTTCCTACAAAAAAAACCGCCCAGGAAATCTTTTGGGCGGTGCCGGAAGGCACGGGCATCCTCTTTTTTTAGGAGGCGGGACGGGCACGCGCGAAGCGTCAGCCGGTTCGAGCGCCTGGGCGATCAGAAAGTCAGAGCCAGCCCGGCTCCGAAGATCTCCTTGAACTGGACCTTGGCCACGTCGCCCGAGCCGTCTGCGGCGGGAAAGAGGGTATCCGCGTCATAAATCAGGTGGGTATTCAGGTTGACGGAGAGGAGCTTGTTGACCTTCAGCCCGATGAGCGTTTCCCAGCTGACGTCGACGTCCTCGGGATGATCGAGATAATTGGAGAAGAGATCGAGCTTCGTGGTCAACGAGACGCTCTTCAGGATATCGGACTTGAAGTCGCTCCGGGAGTAAGAGAGCCTGAGATATCCGCCCATCTCGCTCTTGAGGGCTTGCCCCGGTTCGACACCGAAAGCGCCGGCTTCGGAGAATTCTTTATCCAGGACGAAGGTGAACTTGGCGGATAGGGGGGCCATGAAGGCGCTGAGATGGGGGACCGGCTTATAATCGAAGCCCAGCGCGGCCTGGAGATAAGCCGGCGCGAAGAAAGCCGAGATCCTTTTTTGCGTCGATTCGTTGATATAGTCGTAGCCGGGCTTCATCTGGGTCTTGAAGTTGACCAAGCCGGCGAAATAGAAGCTGTCAAAGGCCTTCCAGCCATACTTGGAAAGGAAATCGATTTTGTCTTCGGTCTTCCGGAAGCCGGTATAGCTGCCATCTTTCAAGAGGCCGTACCCGAGGTCAAGGGAGCTGTCCCAACGCGACTTGCCTTTACCGTAATTGGCGTGGAGACTGAGCAGGCCGTTGACGGCGAGGGAGTTCTGGCCGCCGGCGGACCAATTGGTCAACGAGTTTTGCGCGAGATTGATGGTGAATTGGCCGCCCTTCTTCCATCCGGGCTGGGGCTCGTCGGACGGGGCTTTTAGGAATTTTTCATGATCAGGCACCTGTCCGAAGGCCGAGAGGGAAAGAGCCGATAAAGAGAGCAAGACCAGGGGGATGATTTTTTTTCTTTCGAGCATATCGCTTTCCGTTATTTGACATGTCGACGATACGGATCGATTCCGTTTAAAAACGGGGTAGCCGAAAAAGCGAATAATCGATTGATGTTGTAGTATCCATAACTAACCAGGAAGAGTCAAGAAAGAGCGAAAAATCGAGAATGGGGAAAAGGTGAGACGAAGAAAGTGCGTGATATTTGGAAAAAAGCAATTAATTAATATCATTAATAGATCTGTTCTATATTAACATTAATATGCTAAAATATACTTGACAACAAATCGCTCATATTATATATTGATGTTGTTATTGGCATCAAAAACAGGAGGACAAAATGCCTAAAATCATAGGAATTGATCTCGGTACGACGAATTCCGTCGTTGCCGTGATGGAGGGCGATAATCCCACCGTCATCGCCAATGAGGAGGGCGGCCGGACGACTCCCTCGGTTGTCGGCTTCACTCAGAAGGGCGAGCGCCTCGTCGGCCAAGTGGCCAAAAGACAGAGGGTGACGAATCCGGAAAACACCGTTTATTCCATCAAGCGGCTCATGGGCCGCCGTTATCGCGAGGTCCCCACCGAGATCGCCCAGGTTCCCTATAAAATCATCGAGGAGCCCAACGGCGACGTCCGGGTGGAAGCCATGGGCAAGAAGTATTCCCCGCCCGAAATCTCGGCCATGATTCTTCAGAAACTGAAGAAAGCGGCCGAGGATTATCTGGGCGAGAAAGTCGAAAAGGCCGTCATCACCGTCCCGGCCTATTTCAACGACAGCCAGCGAACCGCGACCAAGGACGCCGGGCGGATCGCCGGCCTCGATGTGGTCCGGATCATCAACGAGCCGACGGCGGCCGCCCTGGCCTACGGCATGGACAAGAAGAAGGACCAGACGATCGCCGTCTACGATTTCGGCGGCGGCACCTTCGACATCTCCATCCTGGAAGTGGGCGAGGGAGTCGTCGAGGTCAAATCGACCAACGGAGATACCCATCTGGGCGGCGACGATATCGATCAGCGCGTTCAGGACTGGATCACGACGGAATTCAAGCGGGAGTCCGGCATCGACCTATCCCGCGATAAAATGGCCATCCAGCGGCTGAAGGAAGCCGCCGAGAAGGCCAAGATCGAGCTGTCGACGACCATGGAAACCGAGATCAACCTGCCTTTCGTCACGGCCGACGCTTCGGGGCCCAAGCACCTGTTGATGAAGCTGACCCGGTCCAAGCTCGAGCAGCTCATCGAGGACCTCATCCAGCGCTCGGTCGCGCCCTGCCGCCAGGCCATGGCCGATGCCAATCTCAAGCCGGACGACATCCATGAAGTCGTCCTGGTCGGCGGCCAGACCCGCATGCCGCGCATCCAAGCGCTCGTCAAGGAGCTTTTCGGCAAGGAGCCGCACAAAGGCGTCAACCCCGACGAGGTCGTGGCGGTTGGCGCCGCCATCCAGGGAGCGGTCCTCGCGGGCGACGTCAAGGACGTCCTCCTGCTCGATGTCACGCCCCTGACCCTGGGCATTGAAACCCTGGGCTCGGTCTTCACCAAGATGATCCCGCGCAACACCACGATTCCGACCAAGAAGGTCGAAGTCTTCTCGACGGCCTCCGACAGCCAGCCCAGCGTCGAGATCCACATCCTGCAGGGCGAGCGCGAGATGGCGACGGACAACCGGACCCTGGGCAAATTCCACCTCGACGGTCTCCCGCCGGCGCCCCGCGGCGTGCCCAAGATCGAAGTCACCTTCGACATCGACGCCAACGGCATCCTCCACGTTTCGGCCAAGGACACGGGCACGGGCAAACAGCAGGCCATCACCATCACCGGACACGGCGGCTTGGACGAGAAGGAAATCAAACGGATGGTCCATGACGCCGAGGAACACTCGGCCGACGACCGCAAGCGGCGCGAACTGATCGAAGCCCGCAACCAAGCCGATCAGCTCGTTTACAGCATGGAGAAACTGCTGCGGGAGAATAAGGAGCGCATCCCCGAAGCCGAGGCCGAAGCGGTGCGCCGGGAAATCGAGACGACCAAGCAGGCTCTCGCCGGCGACGATGTGGAGCGGATCAAGAAGGCCGCCGAGGACTTGCAGAAAGCGTCCCATAAGCTGACCGAAATGATGTACCAGCAGGCTTCCCAAGCCCAGCCCCAGGGCCAGGCTGCGGGCGGAGCCGCGGACGCTTCGAGCGGGAACGGCCAGCCGGAGGATGGAGACGTCATCGACGCCGAAGTCGTCGACGACGATAAAAAGCCGAATTGAGCCGACCCGGAACGGCTGCGGAATCCTGAGAGAGGCGGGCCATGAGCGGCGATTATTATGAAGCGCTGGGGGTGGATCGCAAGACCCCCCTGGCCGACATTAAAAAGGCCTATCGCCGCCTGGCCCGCAAGTACCACCCCGACCTCAACCCGGGTGACAAATCGGCCGAAGCCAAGTTCAAGGTGATCCAGGAGGCCTATGCGGTCTTGTCGGATCCCAAGAAGAGGGCCCAGTACGACCGGTTCGGATACGCCGGCGAACATCCGCCCGGAGGCGGTCCGAGCGGCGGTCCTCAAGGCCCCGGATTCGAAGGCTTCGATTTTTCGGGTGCGGGCGGCGGTTCCTTTCAGGATATCTTCGCCGACCTTTTCGGAGGCCTGGGCGGCCGGGCGGCCGCGGCACCGGGGCCGGAACGCGGCGAGGATCTCTTCTACAATATGACCGTGGGGTTCGAGGACGCCGTCCGCGGCGTCCAGACCCGGATCCAGGTGAACCGCCGGGCCGCCTGCGCCTCGTGCGGCGGACGCGGGACGGCGGGCGAGGCCTCCAAGCCCTGCCCGACGTGCCGCGGCACCGGCCGCGGATCCGTCCAGAGGGGTTTCATGAAGTTTTCCTCGCCCTGTCCCGCCTGCGGCGGGACAGGCAAGGTGCCCGCCGAAGCCTGCCGGAGCTGCCGGGGCGAAAGCAGCGTCGAACAGACGGAAACGATCAATGTCCGCATCCCGGCCGGCGTGGACTCCGGATCCAAGGTCCGGATAGCCGAAAAAGGCAATGCCGGAAGGGTCGGCGGCCCCCCCGGCGACCTGTTTATCACCATCGACGTCGCTCCGCACCCGCTCTACAAGCGGGACGGAATCAACTTGACGATTAAAGTTCCGATCACGGTTCCCGAAGCCACCTTGGGGGCCAAGGTCGAAGTGCCGACGCTTGACGGCCCGGCCACGATCCGAATCCCCCCGGGGACCCGCTCGGGCCAGAGATTCCGGATCCGGGACCGCGGCGTGACTCTTCCGGGCGGCCGCAAGCGGGGCGATGAGTTCGTCGAGGTGGCCATCATTCCGCCGCCGTTCAACGACCAGCGCGTCCGCGAGCTGATGAAGGAGCTTGAAAAGATCGGCGGTCCCGATCCCCGGGCGGACATGAGGAGGCAGGGGTCATGAAACGCAAGCCAACCCGCGCCTCGGCCGAGGCTCGGACGACGTACCATATCAGCAGCGTTTCGCAGCGCTACAACATTCATCCGCAGACGCTGCGCCTCTACGAGCGCGAGGGGCTTCTCCAGCCTTCGCGCAGCGACGGCAACACCCGCCTCTACACCGACGAGGATCTCAAGAGGCTGGAGATCATCCTGGCCCTGATCCGGGACCTGGGCGTCAACCTGGCCGGGGTCGAGGTCATCCTCAACATGCGCCAGAAGATCGAGCGGATCGAGGCCGAAGTCTCGGCTTTCTTGGAGTACGTCCGGGTCGAGTTCGCGTCCGGGCGCGAGGAGGAGTTCGAGCGGAAGCGCCAAAGCCTCGTCCCCTTGAGCCCGCGCAAAATGGTCAAGTTCGATCGCGGGGAGTGAGGCCTATGGGTTCGTTCGACGCCCTCGATTCGCGAAATCTCCGCCGGTACCTGGAGGAGATCAGCAAATTCCCTCTCTTCGGCGAGAAAGAAGAGAAAGAGATGGGCCAACGGATCCACCAGGGCGACGCGGAAGCCCTGCGCCGGCTTATCGAGTCCAACCTCCGATTCGTCGTCTCCTACGTCAAGCGCTACCAGGGCATGGGCCTGGGCCTGCTCGACCTCATCCACGAGGGCAACCTGGGCCTGATCGAGGCGGCCCGGCGCTTCGATCCCAAACGGAACGTCAAGTTCATCTCCTACGCCGTATGGTGGATCCGGCAGGCCGTCATCCACGCCCTGACCCAGTCCCAGCGGATCGCCCATGTGCCCCAGAAGCTCTCGGACCAAATCCTGCAGATGAAGCGCAAGGCCATCCAGCTCAAGTCCGAGTTGGACCGCGACCCGACCCGCGAGGAGATCGCCGAGCGCATGGGCTTGACCGTTCAGGATATCGAAGATCTGGAGATGCTCGTCGAAAAGGACGTCTCCCTGAGCGACAGCTTCAACGACGATGACATGAAAATGGAGGAGAAGCTGTCGGACGGCGTGACGCCCTCGGTCGAGCACCAGGTCGTCAAGAGCTCGATCCTGAGCCAGCTGCGGGACGTGATGAACGAACTGGATGAGAAGGAAGCCCTTGTGCTAAAATGGCGTTTCGGGCTGGACGATGATCAGCCGCTGACGCTGCAGGAAATCGGCGACCGCTTGCACCTGACCCGCGAGCGGATCCGCCAGATCGAGCAGAAGGCCATCGGCCGGCTCCGCCGATCGAGCCGACTCGAGCAGCTCCGGGGTTACTTGAACTGAACAACACCATGCCGTTCCACGAAGACAAGTGCCCGCTTTGCGGGGACACCGGCTGGGCCGTGTCCGAGGAAGGCGGTGTGCCGGTGGCGCGCCGCTGCTCCTGTCTTGAGGGCCGCCGCGCGGGCACGCTTCTTGAAGCCGCCAGAATTCCGCGCCGTTACCGGGATTGCAGCCTGGACAACTTCAAGCCCATGTCGCCGCGCCAGAATGACGCGCTGAAAACGGCCCGCAAGTTCATAAACGATTTTCCCGCCCGAAACGCCGGGCTTCTCTTCATCGGCCCCTGCGGAGTGGGGAAGACGCATCTGGCGGCGGCCATCCTGAAGGAGATCGTCGTCCAAAAAGCCGTGCCCGGACTGTTCTACGATTTCCGCGACCTGATCCGCGATATCCAGGCGACCTATACGCCGGACTCCGACCTCAACGAATCCGATGTCCTGGCGCCGGTCTTCCAGAGCCGCATCCTGGTCCTGGACGAGCTGGGCGCCAAGCGTTCGACGGCCTGGGTGGAAGACACCGTTTTCTCCATCATCAACTATCGCTATAACCGCCAGCAGTTGACGCTCTTTACGTCCAATTTCCTGGATACGGCCGATGTGGAACTGGCCGCCGTGGCTTGGAAAAATACGGATCTTACCAAAAAAGAGGAAACTCTCGTCGATCGGATCGGGCCGCGTCTCCGGTCTCGTCTCTACGAGATGTGCAAAATCGTGGATATCGACGGCGAGGATTTCCGCCGCAACGTCAAACAAGCGAGCTACCGATAGGGGGCGGCGGATTCTGCTCAGGCGCCCATCGACCGTTCGAGCTTCTCCAGTTCCAGCCGCAGCTCGTAGGGGACGTGGCGTCCGAACGGCTCGAAGAACTTCTTGATCATCCCGACTTCCTGGCGCCATTCGGCCGGCTTGATATCGAACAGCCTCTCGATCTTGGACCGCGGGACGGACAGACCGTCCAGGTTGAGATCGCCCATCTCGGGCAGCAGCCCGATCGGCGTCTCGCGGGCCCCGACTTCGCCGTGAACCCGCTGGATGACCCAGCG
>JAQULS010000098.1 GCA_028749235.1 Acidobacteriota bacterium
TGTCCTGCGTCCCGGTCTGCATGTCGCAGAGGACGTAGCGCATGGCGTCGGTGCCGTACTTTTCGATGATGTCCTCGGGGTCGATGCCGTTGCCCTTGCTCTTGCTCATCCGCTCGCCCTTGCCGTCCTGGATATTGGCGTGGATGAAGCTGTCGGTGAACGGTACATCGCCCAGCAGGTAGAGCCCCATGATCATCATCCGGGCCACCCACAGGGTGATGATGTCCCGGGCGGTGACGAGGCACGAGCCGGGGTAATAGTAAGCCAGGGCATTGTCGAGGCCGGGCTCTGGCGCGTCCAGCGAACGCTGGCCCGGCTCAAGCATGGCCGAGGCCGGATCGGGCCAGCCCAGCGTGCTCATCGGCCAGAGGGCCGAGCTGAACCAGGTGTCGAGGACGTCGGGATCCTGGGCCAGGCCGAGCGCTTCGAGCCTCGGGGCGAGCTTTTTCTCCGCCGCTTCATCCCGCAGGCAGACAAGCAGGCTGTAGCGGCCCTTGGGGTCGAGGCCGGAGAGATCGCTGACGGCATGGGCGTTGCCCGCGTCGTCGGCGGCCCAGGCCCACATCTTGCCGAGCCCGGCCTGCGGCAGCTTGGACGCGGCAGCCGCGATCTCGGCGCCCGCAAGCGAAGCATGCCAGATGGGGATGCGGTGGCCCCACCAGAGCTGGCGGCTGATGCACCAATCGCGCTTTTCCGCCAGCCAAGCCCGGAAGGTGCCGCCGTAGCGCTCGTCGTCAGGGGCGAAGGTCAGGCGGCGGCCCGAGGGCGATTCATAGCCCGGCCGGGACGCGTCGATGGCGATCTGGGCCAGGCCTGAGGCGCGGAATTCCTTCTTGGTCCCGGCGCCGCAGGTGATGCCGCCCGGAATGTCGTTCATGCGGACGAACCACTGCTTGCTCAAGTACGGCTCGATCGCCGTCTTGGAGCGGTCGGAGTGGCCGATCTCGATCTCGCGGTCCTCCACCGCCCCGAGCAGACCTTGGGCCTTGAGGTCGCGCACGACCCGCTTGCGGGCCTCGAAGCGGTCGATGCCCGCGTAGGGGCCGGCGGCGGCGTTGAGGGTTCCGTTGGAGTTGAGGATGTTGACGATGCCGATCGCGTCCTTGTGACGCTCCCAGACGGCGTAGTCGTTCGGGTCGTGGGCCGGGGTGATCTTGACGCAGCCCGTGCCCAGGGCCGGGTCGGCCCAGCCGTCCAGAATGAGTGGAAGGGAGCGGTCGATGAGTGGCAGCCGCACACATCGGCCGGAGGCCGCCATGTCGCGCAGCCGCAGAAGAAGAGGCAGAACCTCGGCCTTGCGCGTCTCGATGGCCTCCAGCGCTTTCTCCATCTCGGCCCGGTCCTTCTTGTTGGCGGCCTCGAGGCGGCTGCGAAGATCCGCGGTCTGGCGGTCGAGTTCGCCGGCGGGGTCGGGGTGAACGGCCACGGCCGTGTCGCCCAGCATCGTTTCGGGCCGGGTGGTGGCCACGACTACGAACTCCGGCTCATCCGGTTGATGCGCTAGAACGGGGTACTTGATGTGCCAAAAGTGGCCCTGGACCTTTTCGTAGACGATCTCGTCGTCCGAAACCGCCGTCTCGAGCTGGCAATCCCAGTTGACCAAGCGGTTGCCACGGTAGATGAGCCCGTCCTGGAACAGGCGGAAGAAGGCTTCCCGGACGGCCCGGGCGCAGACCGGGTCCATGGTGAAACGCTGGCGCTTCCAATCGCAGGAACAGCCCATGGCCTGCTGCTGGCGGATGATGCGTTCGCGGTACTCGTCTTTCCAGGCTTGGATGCGGGCCACCAGGCCGGCGCGGCCGAGGTCGTGGCGGGTCTTGCCTTCGAGCTCGAACAGCCGCTTTTCGACAACCGCCTGGGTCCCGATCCCGGCGTGGTCGGTGCCGGGCATCCACAGGGCGTTGTCGCCCATCATCCGGTGCCAGCGGATGAGCAGGTCCTGCATGACGTTGTCCATGGCGTGGCCCATGTGCAGGGCGCCGGTGACGTTGGGCAGGGGCATCATGATGACGTAGCGTCCGGCCCGGCCGTCGGGAACGGCGGCGAAGGCGTCGGCTTGCAGCCAGTGCTCGTAGGTTTGCTTTTCGTAGAGCCCGGGTTCATAAAGCTTCGGGAATTCTTCCGCCATGGGTATGTCCTTAGGGGCTAAATAGGCCATTACTTGTACCATAGCGTCCATGCAGGCACAAGAACGCGCCCGCCCCTCATGATGGCCGGCGAAACGCTTGCCATGGCGAGGGCGACGAAACGTCGGCGATGGACGGAATAAAATCTATTTCCGCAAGGATGCTTTTGAGAAAACCACGTCCGGGATGACCGGGTCGAGCTCGATCGAGAGGATGACCATCTCGGTTCCCGAGCCGGGCTTGAGCACGTCGCGGAAGACCGCCCGGTCCTGGATCCAGCGGCCGCCCTTGCTCACGACGCTCTTCACTTCCAGCGTCTTGAGCAGCTTGCCGCTCTTGGCGTACCGCTCCTCCTTGAGCACCACGTATCGCTCCTTGTCGACCCAGGCCTTGCGCGCCGGGTAGGCCGTTTCCCCGGCCTTGGCGGTCATCTCCAGAACCCAGCAGGGCCGCCCCGCGCAGGCTTCTTCGCCAGAGACCTTGGCCTCGTAAGCCTGGCGCAGCTTGCTGTCCTCCATCATGTCCTCGTAGGACATGTCCGAGCCCATGACCGACTGGCGGAGCATGTGGCCTGAGATGGCAATGGTCCGGTCGGCGTCCGGCGAGTAGGTCCAGAGCTGGTCGCCGAGCTTGAGCATTTTAACACCCCGCTCGCGCGGCGGATCGAGGTACTCGGTGAAGGCCTTCTCCTCGCCCTGGATCCAGGACTTGGCCTTGATGGTGCGGCTGTCGCGCCGTCCGTGGATGGTCATCTCGGCGACGATGATCTTGGTCCCGGGTACGGCGTTGCGGTCGACCCGGTCAAGGATGGTCTCGGCCGATGGGGCTTGGGCCCGGGCCGCGAGCGCGGCCGCGGCTCCCGCCGCCAAAAGAAGGAGGATGATCCCGAGGGCGGTCTTTCTCATGTCTCCAGCTCCTTGAACAGCGTCGCCGTACGCCGCTTGTAGATGGCCCGCCCGGCGATGGCCGTCCCGATCACCGAGGCCAGCAGGCCCGGGACGAATCCGACGGCGAAGGCGAACGGCGTGATCTTGGCCCGCAGGATGGGGTCCATGAGGAAGCTCATGTTCTTCATCATGCCGCTGACGTCGATGCCGTGGGCCTGGAGGTAGTAGGCCAGGGCCAGGCCGAGGGCGGTCCCGATCGCCGATCCGATCAGGCCGATGATGACCGCCTCCCCCAGCAGCGAGAGATAAGCCCGGTCCTTGCTCTCGCCCAGGGCCAGGCGCAGGCCGAACTCCCCGTGGCGGCGCAGGGTCCCGATCAGGCCCGCGTTCCACTGGACCAGCGACATGGCCAGCAGGAAGACCAGGACGAGGATGGCGGTGAATAAGCCCATCTTCTCGATCATGATATCCAGCCCCGGCTGCTGGGCCAGCGTCTGCATCACCGGCCGGAAGGAATCGGACGGAGCCGCGGGCCCGGCGTTGAAGGCCGCGGCCAGGGCCTTGGCCCGCTCGTGGACGTAGATCCCGTCGCGGAACAGCCCCAGCACTTCGCCCGCCGCGTCCTCCATGTCCAGGGCCCCGCGGATGTCGGCCAGGTCGGCGATGATCCCGGTCCGGTCCATGGCCTGGATGCCGAAGCGGATCGTCCCGGCCACGGCCAGGTTGGCCATGCTCATCCCCCCGTGCATGGCCGATCCGACCAGGGTCACCGGGGCTCCGGGCTCGAGGCCCAGCTTGCGGGCCAGCTCGTCGCCGATGAGGACTTCCCCGGCCCGCTGCGGCAGGCGGCCCCGGACCAGAATCCGCTCCAGATTGAGCAGCCCCGGCTCGATGCTGCCGGGGGTCAGCAGGTCCACCGCCATGCCGGCGGCGGGCGCCTGGATCCTGGTCTCGCCGCCCGCGTCGGGCACGTCCAGCAGGCCGCCGAACTGGATGCGCGCCACCCAGTCCATCTCCGGCGCCAGCGTGCGCAGCTTCTCCTTCAGGGCCTCGACCCCGGTCAGGGCGGCGTCGTTGGGAATCTGGTCGGCTTCGGCCGCGTAGGCCGCGGTCATGACCCGGACATGGCCGAAGCGCAGGTTGGCGCTGGAACGGACGACGTTGATCTCGGCGCCCTGGATGTAGCAGTAGAAAGCCACCGTCAGGAAGGCTCCGGCCGCGACGATGAGGATGGGGAAGAGGCTGCGGGAACGGTCGCGCAGGATGCCCTTGGTCAGGAAGCGGATCATGACATCCTCCCGCGCAGGGCGTCGGTCGCCTTGAGGCGGCTGATCTTGCGGGCCGGCAGGTAGCTGACGATGAGCGTGACCGCGAAGACGAGGAAGGTCGTGCCCAGGACCAGGCCCGCCCCATAGACGGGGAAGATGCCCTTGTCGACGGCCATCCCGAAGCTGTCCGCCTGCTCGCTGGTGAAGGTCATGCCGTGCTTGGCGAAGTAGGCCAGCAGCGGGATGCCCCAGACGGCCCCCAGCAGGGCGGCGAAGACGCCGTTCAGCCCGCCTTCCAGGGTGAATAGGGCCACGGCCCGCCCGCGGGTGACGCCCATGGCCATCATCGTCCCGATCTCCTTGCGCCGTCTCCAGATCGACAGCAGCTGGGTGTCGAAGACGGCCAGCATGGCCAGGAACATCAGGATGACGTAGACGATCGAGCCGCCGATCTGCTTGGCCGCGATGAGGTCCCGGATGTCCTTGAGCAGGAGGTCGAGGCCCTTGAAGTCCCAGCCCGGGATGGCCCCGGGTGCGGGGATGTCCTTGGCCAGGGTCACCATGGTGGCCTCCCCCGGCATTCCGGCCATCTTGCGTAGGGTCTGCAACGGCATCCAGATCTGCCCTTCGTCGATCGACTGGACGCTTGTCCGCATGACCTCGACGATGGTCAGATCGCGGGCGTCGTAGCTGCCGCGGGCGTCGCGCCAGCGCGCGGTCACGGTGTCGCCCTTGGCCAGTCCGGCCGCCTTGGCCATGCGGTTCCCGATGAGGGCGGGAAGCTCCGCGCCGCTCCCCGCGAGCGCGGAAGAAGGAAATTCGAGCGCCTTCTGGCCCGGCTCGATCCCCTTCAGCACGACCGAGCGGATGCGGCCTCCGGGGTAGATGGTCGCCGGGACGTAGAGCAGGGCCGTCGCCTTCCCGGCTTCCACCCGCTCCGTCAGCGCCGGCGGGACCGCGGCGTGGGCGTCCTGCAGGGTGAATGGATCGTAGGGATCGAAGCCCTTGACCCAGTATTGGCCCCCTCCGTACTCGGCGGCCGTCATGATCCTGGAGATGTCGGCGTCCCAGCCCCGGTAGAGGCCTTGGGCGCCGATGATGGTCACGAAGGCCATCGACAGGACGGCGGCGTTGAGCCAGGTCTTAATCCCGGCCCCGAGCATGTTGCGCAAGGCCAGCTTGGGGATGATCATGGCCGCTTCTCCGCTGCCGGGCCCGGCTCGTCCTTGGCCACCCGGCCGTCGATCAGGGTGATCTTGCGCCGCAGGTGGGAGATGACCTTGTCATCGTGAGTGGAGAAGAGAAACGTCGTGCCCAGGTCGCGGTTGATGTCGGCCATGGTGTGAAGGATATGGTGGGAGTTCTCGGCGTCCAGGTTGGCCGTGGGCTCGTCGGCCAGGACCAGGTCCGGCTTTTTGACGACGGCGCGGGCGATGGCCACCCGCTGGCATTGGCCGCCCGACAGCTGGGCCGGACGGGACCTGGCCCGGTCGGAGAGATGAACCCATTCCAATGCGGCCAGCACCGCCCGGCGGCGCGCGGCCGGAGCCATCCCCAGCAAGAGCAGGGGGAACTCGACGTTCTCATAGACGGTGTAGACGGGCAGCAAGTTGAACGTCTGGAAGATGAACCCGATGTGATGATTGCGCAGCTCGGCCGCCTTGCGGTGGGTCAGCGTCTCGATCTTTTCGCCCAGGACCTCGGCGCTGCCGCGGGTGGGGACGTCGAGCGAGCCCAGGATGTTGAGCAGGGTCGTTTTGCCCGAGCCGCTCGGCCCGACCAGGCCGGCGAACTCTCCCTTGGCGAAGGACAGGTTGACCTTGTCGAGGGCCGTGATCGACTGCCCGCCCATCGGGTAGACCTTGGTCAGGTCGGTTGTTTTTATAAGCATTCCGTTTTCCATGTCATCCTCTCGTCAATGATTGTAGACGATCATAATCTGAAAGCCGCGGCCCGCAAAGAGGTTCGAGGTCCCTCCGGCGGAAGGGATGGCGTAGGTCTCGGGATTCCAGAAGCCGAGGACGTAGAAGCTCCAGCGGTCGTAGGTTCTCTGCCAGGTTACGATCCGGTACCAGTCGCCGGAGGTCCAATCGCGGAAAACCACGGCCCGCAGGCGGTCCAGCAGGCTGATCGGGTAGTCGGCGGAGAACGCGGTCAAGCTTCGGCGCGAGCCTTGGCCGAGAAGATCGCCGCCGAAGTCGGCCTCCAGATGCTCGGCCATGACGTGCAAGCCGTTGCCCAAACCGAATGTATAATCGGCTCCCAAAGTGAGCGTCTTCTGGTTTTTCCAGGGCGCCTCGGTCCAGCCCTGGCGCGTCCAGACCGCCTCGAACCACAGCCCGACGCCGAGATCCCACTTGCCGTCGACGGCGATCCGGTCTTCGGGCACGATTGCGGCTTCGCCCTCCGGAAGCGTGAGCGGGCTGCGGGCGGAGTCCATCCGGCGATGATGGTACGAGACGGCCGCTTCGCCCGGGCCGAGCGGCACCTGGACGCGGCCGCCGAATTCCGGCTCGTCCCGCTTGGTCGGGACGGCCTCCCAGCCCTTGGTCTCGTCGTTGCCGAGAAGGCCCCACAGCCAGACGTTGGCGTCGCCGGGGAAGGTGTACTTCAGGAGCAGGCCGTAGACGCCGTCCGTGAGCTGGAGCGGATCGTTGGGGTCGATGCGGTCGAACCACATCAGAGGGCGCAGGAGCAAGGCCGGGCCGAAGTTGATCTTCTGGAGCCCCAGCCGGGCCTCGAAGCGGGCGGTGGTGAACCGCGCCCAAAGGCGGTAGGGCTTGAAGTCCGCCGAGCCCGAGGCCGCGGCGATGGTCGGCCCTCGCAGGGATGCATAGGTGTTGATCGAAACCTCGGCGTCGATGGATGAACCGTGCCCGAGGTCCTTTTTCAGTGAGAACGCGGGGAGGTAACGGATCCCCGCCGCGCCTTCGGCCGACGGGCGGTCATGGCCCGCCAGCCAGAACGAGATCTGGCCGCGGAAATCGATTTCGGCGCCGGAGGCGGCCAGTCGGGATGTGAGGAGGCAGAGAACCAGCATGAGCAGCCGGCCCGGCCGGCGCGGAGAGCGGTTCCGTCGATGATTGCGGCGAACCATAGTGGAGTCCTATCTTGCTTCCCAAGAACCTTTCCATGATACATGAATCTGGGGAATTTTGGCGATAGGGGGGCACAAAATGGAAGGGAGGCCATGTTTACAAAGCGATTGTCGTTGCGATCGGCCAAAGGCCCGGTGGCAATCTCTCCAGGTCCCCATGCACTCGCCTCGCGAGTATTCGGGACGACAAATAAATTTACGCCAGAGTCAGCCGCTCATGGGCCAGGACGAGCTTGCCCTGGATGGGGACGCCGTGCGAACAGGCGGCTTCGCAGGGGCCGGCACAGCCGGCGCAGGCCGACGCGTTCGGGCCGCCCAGGGCGGCGTAGTCCGACATGGCCGCCTTCTCGCGCCGGACGGTCCGGAAATAGTAATCGTAGCGCATGATCGCCGCCACCGGCACGCCGCGCGGGCAGGCGGGCCCGCACTCGCCGCAGCCGATCCGGCAGGTCATCCCGCCCAGCGTCTCGCGGCAGTCGGCCAGCATCTCGGCTTCGCCGGCTTCGAATTTGGTTCCCGACAGCGCGATGTAAGAGTCCAGTTGCTCGAAGCTGTTGATGCTGGGGCAGACGCAGTGGACCTCGGGCCGGTCCAGGCAGTAGCGAAGGGCGGCATCGCGGGACTGTTCGGGCCCGTCCAGGCCGTGTTTCTTCAGGAAGGCTTCGGTGGCCGCCGTGCGGTCGGCGTTTATCTTGGCCAGCTTCACCAGCGCCTCGGGCAGCTCCTGACCCTGCTTTTTATAGCGCTCCCGCAGGCGGGTCAGCGTTTCCATTTCATCGGCGTTGGTCAGGGCCGGGTTCATCTTCATCAACGTAACGCCCATGTTCTTTTCGGCGCAGGCCTTGAGCATCTTGTCGCCCGTCTCGGCCTTGAGGTAGTTGAAGGTGCAAAGGACGACGTCGAAGCGGCCGTCCTCGGCCGCCGCCATGACGACGGTCTCGACCGGGTCGTCCAGCCGTCCGCTCAAGGAGTAGTCCGCGCCGTGGTTGGACAGGCCGCTCCACTTGACCTTGCCCTCGGCCTTGAGCTCCTTGATCAGCTCGTGGTAGGGCTCGTACTTGACTTGGGCCAGCGTGCACATGTGGATCATCAGGCACTCGACGTGGTCCGTGCCCAGCCGCTCCAGGCACTTCATAAAGCGGCCGCGGATCCCTTCCTTGGTTACGGGCTTCATGAACGTCAGGTTGAGCTTGGTCGTCAGGAAGACGGACTTGCGGTCGCGGCCTTTGAGCGCCTCGCCGATGGCCCGCTCGGAGTTGCCGTTCTCGTAGTGCTCGGCCGTGTCGATGTAGTTCATGCCCCGGTCGAGGGCGGCCGACAGGACATTGGCGTTGTTGAGAGGGCCGGCCCCGAAGGCGATGTCCGAAACCTTGGCGCCCGTTCGGCCGAGGATCCGATACTCCTTGATCCGGGCGGGGGAGGCCGCTTGCGTACGTCCGGCCGCGCGGCGACCGGGTTCGCTTCCCAGCAGGGCGGCGGCCGGGACCGTGCTCAAAGCCGCACTGAGAAAGCCGCGGCGGGTCAGGGACGGACGGGGGTTCGGGGTCTTGGAGTCGGGACGGGTCATGCGCTGCTCCTTGGTAGGCCGGTATACGATCTTAAATACGTTGTGAAGGCGGAGAACGTTGTCGGCGCCCCGTTTGAGAGGTCGATCACCAACTGCCGCGGATGAAGCGCTCGAAGAGATCCACGGCCGGCTCGACCGGCGCCCAGGCGGCTTCTCTCTCGGTATAAACCGCGGCCGCGCCAGGAACGACATGGGGGCCGCAGACGGCGTAGGGGACCGGCCCGCCGGCGTGGGTCTTGGTCGATACCGGAGTTTCGTGGTCGGGGACGACGATGATCCGCAGGTCGGGGATGGCATCGCGAAGAGCTAAAATTTCGCCCACGATATGCTCGTCGAACTCCTCGATGGCCTGGATCTTCTTGTGGACGTCGCCTTCATGGCCGGTCTCGTCGGGTGCTTCGACGTGGAGATAGACGAAGTCTTCCGTGCCCAGGGCGTCCTTGGCCGCGGCCACCTTACCGGCGTAGTTCGTCCCCAGGTAGCCCGTGGCGCCCGGAACCATACGGACCTTGAGCCCGGCCAGGACGCCGAGTCCCCGCACCAGGTCGACGGCCGAGATGACCGAGCAGGTCAAGCCGTATCGCTCGCGCAGGGATGCCAGCTTCATGGCCCGGCCCTGGCCCCAGGGCCAGATGTCGGTGGCCGGTTTCTTGCCGGCCGCTATTCGCCGCCGGTTGAACTCGCTGGCGGCCAGCACGGGCCGGGCCCGCTCCATGAGCGAGCGGACGATCTCCTGCCCCGGTCCCTTCGGCAGATGCGGCTCCCAGGGCTTGCCGCTGATGTCATGCGGCGGCGTGCAGAGAAGGCCCCGCGGAAAATCACGGATGATGGTCAGGTGACGGTAGCTGATGCCCGGCACGAACCGAATGGCGGCGGTCCCGAGCGCCGCCTGGATCTCCTCCATCATCGGCCGTGAGTCCTCGCTCGTGATGTGGCCGGCCGAGTAGTCGTCCATCAGCCCGTCGCGCAGAGTCACCACGTTGCAGCGGAAGGCCGTGTCGGCGGCCTCCAGCTCGACCCCGATGCTGGCCGCTTCGATCGGGCCGCGGCCTTCGAAGTTGGCGGCCGCGTCGTATCCGAGAAGCGACAGGTTGGCCACGTCGCTCCCCGGGGGGAGGCCGGCCGGCACGGTCTGGACGCGGCCGATTCTCCCCAGCCGCGTGATCCTGTCCATGTTCGGTGTGTGTGCGGTTTCGAGCGGCGTGCGCCCGCCGAGCTCGATCACGGGATAATCGGCCATGCCGTCGCCGACAAGAAAGGCGTATTTCACGGGGGAATCCTTTCGCTCAGGCCCGGCCGCTCAAACCGTCGGCGAAGCCGATGACGGCCTCGCGCATTTGGGAGATGGTCAGGACCTTGTCGTGCAGGACGGGCCGTTCCTTGAGGCCGCGCACCGCGCGGTGGGGCGGCCGGCCCGCGATCTCGCTCAGCCGCTCGATGGCCGCGAACTCGTCCGGCTCGGCTCGGCCGGTGATGGCGGCCAGGACGTCGCTTCCGAACTTGAAGGCGCTGGCGGTCGAGACGATGATCACGGCCGGCCCGTCCGCCGGCCCCCTGTCCCTCGACACGGCCGACGCCACCGCGGTGTGGGTGTCGATGACCAGGCCCGTTTCCTCGTAGACCTTCTTGATCTCGGCGAAAACCCGGGGCTCGTCGGCCCAGCCCGGCACGATCAGCGCGTCCATGGCCGCCTTCGTCTCCGCGTCCACCTCGAAGACGCCCTTGCGGAAGCGCTCGGTGAACCAGGCCTTGATCCGCTCGGCGTCGCGGCCGGTGACCTCGAACAGGAAGCGCTCCAGGTTGGACGAGATCAGGATGTCCATCGAGGGCGAGGAGGTGCGGTGGAACTCCCGGTGGGTGTCGTAGACGCCGGTTTGGAAGAAATCGGTCAGGATGTTGTTCTTGTTCGAGGCGCAGAAAAGCCTGCGAACCGGCAGGCCCATGGCCCGGGCGTACCAGGCAGCCAGGATGTTGCCGAAATTGCCGGTCGGGACGCAGATATCAACTTCTTCCCCCGGCCGGATCTCGCCGCGCGCCTGGAGCAGGCCGTAGGCCCGCACGTAATATACGATCTGGGGCGCCAGCCGGCCCCAGTTGATCGAGTTGCCGGTCGACAGCTTGATGGCGTTGCCGGCCAGGTAGTCGCGCAGGGCCGAGTCCATGAACAACGCCTTGACGCCGGTCTGGCAGTCGTCGAAGTTGCCGCGGACGGCGAAGACCTTGGTGTTCGATCCGTCGGTCGTGGCCATCTGCAGGCGCTGGACTTCGCTGACGCCGCCGTGGGGATAGAAGACGACGATCGAGATCCCGGGGGCGTTCTTATAGCCCTCCAGGGCGGCCTTGCCGGTGTCGCCCGAGGTGGCGACCAGGATCAAGGTATGCGTCTTGTCGCCGGTCAGGCGCTTGGCCGTGGCCGTAAGTTCCGGCATGAGCTGAAGGGCGATGTCCTTGAAAGCGGCCGTCGGGCCGTGCCAGAGGTTGAGAAGAAAGCGGCGGCGGCCGAGCGGCTGCAGGTCGACGATGTCGGGCGTCTCGAAGTTCGTTTCGTTGTAAGCCCGGTGGAGGCAGGCGTCCAGCACGTCGGGCGCGAAGTCGGAAAAATACGGCGCCATGATGCGGCGGGCCGTCTCGAGATAGCTGGGTTGGGCCAGCGTGTCCGCGTCGAGAACCGGGATCGTTTCCGGGACGAAAAGCCCTCCCCGCGGGACCATGCCCAGCAGGACGGCTTCGGAGGCGGAGGCGAAGGGGTGATTGGCGTGGGTTCCGATATAGCGCATGGGGACCTCGGTGAGCGCCAACGATTCTAATGCACCCCCGGCGGCGAGTCAAAAAGAATAGGGGTACAGTATAAGTAATTCCCTATTTTGGGTCAGAAAGAATCGGGGATTTACGTATACTGTACCCCCATTTTTTCTTTAAAGAACGATCCGCTTGACCAGCGGGTTGATCCGGGTCAGCACCTCGTAGGCCGTCGTGCCGATGCGGGAGCCGATCTCGGCCGCCGTGATCGCGTGCCGGCCGTCGCGCCCGATCAGAGTCACGATGTCGCCGACCCGGCAGGGCGCGTCGGTGACGTCGACGATG
>JAQULS010000099.1 GCA_028749235.1 Acidobacteriota bacterium
TCTACTTGATCAGGCGCTTCTTCATCCGGTTGACGCCGAAGATGAAGGCGATCGCGCCGAGGCCGAGGCCGACGGCGATGTTGAACAGCAGGCGCGTCGGGTAGACGCCCGCGTAAACGGCCCGCGAGATCTCCACGGCGTGGGTCAGTGGCAGAAATTGGGCCAGGGTCTTCATCCAGCCGGGGAAGTTGTCGAGCGGGAAGAAGACCCCCGAGAAGAACAACATCGGGGTGATAATGAGCTCGGTGTAATAATTGAAGAAATCGAAGTTGGGGGCATAGGACGTCACGATCATGGCCAGGGAGGCGAAGAGAATCCCGACCAGAAGAATGACCACAAGGATGAGGAGGAAGCTCCAGATCGAAACGGGGACGACGCCCATGAAGGCGGCGACGATCATCATCAGCCCGCCCGATATCAAGCCCCGGAAAGCGGCCCACAGGATGTCGCCGGTGATGGCGTCCTCGGCGGAGATCGGAGTCGCCACCAGCGAATCGTAGAGCTTTTCGTGGACCATTTTGACGAAGGTCCCGAATAGGCATTCGAAGGTGGACGACATCATGACCGAGGAGATGAGAACGCCGGGAACCAGAAAGTTCAAATAGGAGCGTCCGCCGAAGGCGCCCATGTAGGCGCCCATCCCGATGCCAAAGGTGACCAGATAGAAGAGCGGCTGGGCCAGGCTGGCGATGAAAGTCGTCAGAACGAAGCGCTTGTAGGAGATCAGGTTGCGGACGAAGACGTGCCCGACGCGGTAAGAGATGTTCATTCGACCAAGCTCCGTCCCGTCAGCTTGAGAAAGACGTCTTCCAGGGTGGCCGGCCGGTGGACGACCGCGGGAAGATCGAGGTCGACCAGCCTTTTGCGGATGTCGTGGCCGTCGCGGCAGTAGAAGTAGAGCGTGTCGCCGACACGTTCGTGGCCGCAGGCGGCGCCGCCGAGCTCGGCGATCAGGCGGGCATCCTCCTCCATTCCGATCCGGATCTCGACGACCTCGCGGCCGATCTCGTCCTCGATCAGCCGGTTGGGGACGCCTTCCTTGAAGATCTTGCCCTTATCCATGACCACCAGCCGGTCGCAGATCTGCTGGGCTTCGTCCATGTACTGGGTCGTCAGGATCACGGTCGTCCCTTGGGCTTTGAGTTGGCGGAGCCTCTGCCAGATGAGGTGCCGGGCCTGCGGGTCGAGCCCCGTCGTCGGTTCGTCGGCGATGATCAGGCGCGGCCGGTTGAGCAGGGCCCGGGCCACCAGGAGCCGGCGCTTCATCCCGGTCGAGAGCTGGTCGATCTTGCTGTTCCGTTTGGTCTCCAGTTCGACGAAGGCCAGAAGCTCGTCCACCCGGGTCCGCGCTTCCCGGCGGGGAATGTCGAAGAAGCGGGAGAAGACCATCAGGTTTTCCCGCACGGTCAGATCGATGTCCAGGGTGATCTCCTGCGGGATGACGCCGGTCATGGCCTTGATGGCCCGGTTGTCGACCGAGGCGGGCAGCCCGGCCACGGTGATCGTGCCCGAGGTCAGCGGCGAGACGCAGTGGATCATCCGGATGGTCGTCGTCTTGCCGGCGCCGTTGGGCCCCAGGAAGCCGAAGCATTCGCCTTCTTCGATTTCGAAGGAGATCCCGTCCACGGCGATGAAGTCACCGAACTTCTTGACCAGGTTTTCGGCTCGGATGAGTGTCGTCATGGGAATGGCGCGTATGATAGCAGAATCGCAACCGCCGGGGAAGCGCGACGCGGGGGCGGAGCGAGCCAAAAGAACGCTTGACGGACCGGGCGGGGAGACCGGTATACTGGCCGGGATGAACGCCGCCCTTTCTCCTCTGCGCCTGGGGCCGCTGACGATCGATTTCCCGGTCGTCCTGGCCGCCTTGGCCGGGTACAGCGATTTGCCCTACCGGACGATCTGCCGGGAGCTCGGGGCGCCGTTCGCCACGACCGAGGTCATGCTGGATAAATTCCTGCTCCAGGAGGGAAAGCTCCGCCGACATCTCCTGCGAAGCGATGCCGGCGATCATCCCGTTGGGGGACAGATCATGGGCGCCGATCCGGCCATCATGGCCCGGGCGGCCGTCATCCTCCGCGACCTGGGATTCGACGCCATCGACCTCAACTTCGCCTGTCCGGTCAAGAAGGTCGTCTCGCGTAAGCGCGGCGGCCACATGATGGCCGATCCCGAGGGCACGCTGGAGGTCATCCGGGCCGTCCGCGACGCCGTGCCGGACCGGCCGCTAATGATCAAGCTGCGCAAGTCCTTTGCCCTGGGCGATGAGGCCTGCGAGGCGTTCTGGACGATCTCCCGTGGGGCCTGGGCGGCCGGGGCGGACGCGATCTGCGTCCACGCCCGGGCGGTCGGGCAGATGTACAAAGGGCAGGCGGATTGGGCCTTCCTGCGCCGGGTCAAGGAAGCCTTTCCGGATCGGACGATCATCGGCTCGGGCGACGTCCGAACGCCCGCGGATGCCTTGCGGATGTTCGGGGAGACCGGCGTGGACGGCATCGCCGCGGCGCGCGGGGCGATCGGCAATCCCTGGTTCTTCCGCCAGGTCGGCGACCTGGCTTCCGGACGTGAAATGACCGCGCCGACCCTGGCCGAGCAGCGCGCCGTGATGGAACGGCATTTCGCCCTGGCCGTGGAGCTGTATGGCGAACAGAAGGCAACCTTCGTCATGCGCCATTTCGGCATCAGCTACGGCCGGATGCATCCCCACGCCAAGCGGATCCGGATGGCGTTCGTCGCGGTGCGTTCGGCCGCGGAGTGGCGGGCCGTCCTGGACGAGCATTACGCAGGAGAGACGGTCCCGGCCGTTTAAAGCCGGTTGAGGACGACGGGCCGGCCGTCGATCATCCGGACGTCGAGAGTGACGCCGTAGGTCCGGGAGAGATCTCCCTCATTCAGAACCTCGGCCGGAGGCCCGGCCGCGATGACCCGACCGGACTTGAGCAGGACCGCCTCGTCGGCCAGGGCCGCGGCCGTGTTCGGATCGTGCGTTGTCAAAAGGATCGTTTTGCCGCCGGCCCGCAGGGCGTCCAGCAGGCGCAGGACGCGGCGGGTATTGGCCAGGTCAAGGTGCGAGGTCGGCTCATCCAGAAGCAGGATCGCCGGGTCCTGGGCCACGGCCCGGGCGATGGCGCCCAATTGTTTCTCCCCGCCGCTCAGGGCTCTGACCGGCCGTTCGGCCAGCTCCGCGATCCCGGCCTTTTCCAGGGCGGCCAGAGCCGCCTCGCGGTCCGCCTCTCCGGGGCGTTCCAGAAGCCCGAGGTAGGGCGCCCGGCCGAGCAGGACGTACTCGAAGAGTTCCAGGTCGAAGGCGGGAGCCTCGTTTTGCGGGACGAGGCCGATCCGGCGTCCGCGTTCTCCCCTCGGGCAGTCGCGGGCGGACAGGCCGGAAACCAGGATCCGGCCGGCGCCCGGCCGCAGCCAGCCCAGGATGAGGTTGAGCAAGGTCGTTTTGCCCGAGCCGTTGGGGCCCAGGAGAGCGGTCACGGCGCCGGCCTTGAACATGTAGCCGACTTCGCGGAGCACAAGCGGCCTTCCCGGCGCATAGGCGAAGGAGACGCCTTCCAGGACGATGGCGGGCGAGGTTCCGCTCATCGGCGAGCTCCAGGCCGCTCTTTCATCAGCAAAATCAGGAAGACGATCGTTCCGATGATCGAGGTCAGGATGCCGAGCGGGATCTCGCCGGAAAGAAGGGTGCGCGAGATGTCATCGCAGGCCAGAACGAAAAAGGCTCCCAGGAGCATGGATGCCGGCACGGTCTTCTGGGCGTCCGAGCCGGCCAGCCGCCGGGCGATGTGGGGGATGATCAGGCCGACCCAGGACACCTGTCCGGCCTTGCAGACGACGGCGGCGGTCGCGGCGGCCGCCGCCAGGAGCAGAATGAGCCTCTCCGGCCGTGGGGAGGCGCCCAGCGAAAAGGCCGTCTCGTCGCGCATGGCCAGCAGATTGAGCCGCCAGCGCATCAGGTAGATCACGGCCAAGGCAATCAAGGTGACGGGCAGGATCTGGATGACGTCCGGCCAGGCCGAACTCCACAGCCCGCCGAGCATCCAAAAGGTCAGATCGGGAAGCTGCTTGTTCGGATCGGCCAGGTACTTGAGAATTCCGGTCCCGGCCGAAAACAGGGAGGCGACGATGATTCCGGACAAAACGAGGCGCAGGATCGAGCCGCCGAAGCGGATGCGGCGGGAGATGATGTAGCTTCCGGCCAGGCCGACGAGAGAGAAAACCGCCGCCCCGAGCTGGACGGAGGCCGCGGCGCCGCCGAAAAGAACGATGGCCAGCGAGGCCCCGAACGCGGCGCCCTGGGAGACGCCCAGGAAGCCCGAGTCGACGAGCGGGTTGCGGAACAGCGTCTGGAAAACCGCCCCGGCGGCCGATAGCGCCGCGCCCAGGAGGCAAGCCGCGATGATTCGCGGCAGGCGCAGGCTCCCGACCAGACGGATGGCCAGGTCGTCGCCGAGCACGTCGCGCGGCGAGCTCAAGCCGGCTCGGGGGTAGCGTCCTATGAATATCGAAAAAAGCGTCAGGACGAGCAGACAGACGGCGAGGACAAGGATCAGCCGCCGGTAGGCGCCGTCCGTCCGCCCTTTCCCGGCCATGGCTTACTTCAGCTTCATCCGGATGAGCGGGCGGATGCGGGACGCAACCGCCGCCTTGTCCATCCCGTAGAGGCGGCCGAAGAAAGTCTCCAATTCGCGGTCGATGTCGAAGCCCGGGAAGCGCTTGGGGTAAAGCCCGGCGGCCAGCCATTGCAGGCCCAGAATCCAGCGGGGATCGGGCAGGTCCCAGCCGTAAGCATCGGCCGGGAAGATCCTTATCTCGCCGGCCCGGACGGCCTTCAGGGCGGCCCAGCGGGGATCGGCCTTGAAATCGGCCAGGATCTTGGCGGGCTCGAGCGAGTGCCAGACGATGAGGTCGATCCGGTCGGGGTTCCAAAGGGCGATTTGCTCCAGGTTGACGACCGTCCAGCCGGAAACCGGCTGGGCCGTATCCGTCCAGACCGGATGGGCGCCGGCCGCCAGGGCCATCCTGGTTTGGAGCCAGGATCGGGCCGGGACCTGGACCGCGATCCGCTCGCCCCTGGGGATGACCATGGCCATCAGCAGGCGCGGCTTGTCGGATGCGGCCAGGTCGGCCAGGCCGCGGGCGACCGCCTCCTGCCGTTCCCGGAAGAACGCAACGAGCTCTTCGGCCCGGTTTGGATTGCCCAGGACTTGACCCAGGATCCGAAGGTCGCCGGCGTATCCCTCGAAGTCCTCCGTGTCCAGGAAGACGATGGGGATGCCGATCCTGTTCAAGGCCAAGGCCCGGGCGTCGACCTTCGTCCCCCGGGTGATGACGAGATCGGGCTTGAACGGGGCGATCTGCTCGGGTCCCGGATTCATGGCCAAAAATTTCTTGTCGAACGGAAAGTCCGGGTCGATCAGGGGGATGAATTCGGTCGCGATCGGGCCCCTCTGCTCCATGCCCAGGAGGCGTTCGCGCCCCTCGGGAAACAAGTACATGAGATGGGCCAGGATGTAGGGCCCCTCGCCGACGGCGATGATCCGCTTCGGAAGGGCGCCCAGATGGACGGTCCGGCCGGCGGCGTCCTTGACCGTTACGCCCTCGGCCGGGTCGGCGAAGAGGGAACAAGAGAGGAGCAGGAACAGGATGAGCCCCGGCTTGGAAGCCCGGGCGGAATGTCGGATCCGGCGCATTCGATTCTCCTTTCCATCGGGGGGCCGGGGCGTTTCCATCCCGACCGTCGGCCGCTCGGGCGGCGCGTCGTCCGCGGTCCCTGGAGCGTCGGCCCTTTAGGAGGCGCGGATCGGAGAGGCGCGATTATACCACGGTACCGATTGACGGCGCATCCAAGCGCCGCTAGGATATCGGCGGGGAGATATCCATATGGCCCTCGACGATAAAACATTTCCAGACGACCTTAAACCCGAGCCCGCCGTCCAGGCCGATATCACCGGCCGCTTGAAGAACGGGATGCTCAGTTGCGCCGCCGCTTTCGAATCGGCCCGTCAAACGGGAGCCTCGCCGGCGCGGATCGGCCGGACGATGGACGCCCTGCGCCTGCGGCTGACCGAATGCCAAATCGGCCTGTTCGGGTATCCCGGCCACACCAAGGGCTGGGCGGCGGCCGGAGTCGACATTCTACCCGTCCCGGCCGGCCTGGAAGACGATCTGCGCGCTTCCCGGGCGGCCGACGGATCGATTTCCTGCCTGGCGATCTGGCAGGCGGCCGAGAAAAACGGCCTGAGCCGGATGCAGGCCGGGTGGGCGGCCGACAAGCTGGGGCTTCGCATCGAACATTGCCGGCTCGGCGCGTTTTGAAAGGGACCCGGGTCACGCTCCGAAGCGCCGGAGCAAAGCGGCGCCGGTCGCCGAGTCCGCCGTCGCTTCCACTTCGGCCGGCGTCCCGGTGACGACGATCCGGCCTCCGTCGCCGCCGCCCTCCGGGCCCAGGTCGATGATCCGGTGAGCCCGGGCGATGATGTTCAAGTCGTGCGCAACCGCGACCAGGGTGTGGCCCTGTTCAAGAAGGCGGGTGAAAACGGCCGCAATCCGTTCCCCTTCCGTTGCCTGAAGCCCGGCCGTGGGCTCATCGAACAGGAAAAGCGTTTTTCCGCGGGCGGGCGCCGCAAGCGCCTCGGCCAGACGCAGGCGCCGGGCTTCGCCTTCGGCCAGCGTGTCCAGGGTGCGGCCGATCTCTAGGTAGCCGAGGCCGGTTTCGGCGGCGGCCCGGCAGGCGCGGGCCATGGCCGGATATTCCGCAAAGACGCCGGCCGCATCGGCGAACGGCAACGCCAGCACCTCGGCGATCGTCAGCCCCCCCCAGCGAACGTCCAGAACTTCGGACCGGTAGCGGGTCCCGCCGCAGGCGGAGCAGGGAACGGCGGCCTCGGAAAGAAAATCGAGTCCGGCCTTGATCGAGCCGGCGCCGCCGCAGACGGGACAGCGGCCGGCCGCGGTCAGGTAGGAAAAGGCCGTCTTGCCTAAACCGCGGCGGCGAGCATCGTCCGTGTTTGCGAACAAGCTCCGGATGGGATCGAGAAGGCGCAGATAAGTGGCCGCGCTGGACAAAGGACTCGGCGTCAGGGGGACTTGGTCCACGGCAACGACCCGGGCGAAGCGGTCCAGACCCTCGATGGACGAGCAGCCGACGGCTTTCCCCGCCTGGGCCGAACGAAGCACGACATTGCGGATCAGGCTGGACTTGCCGCTGCCCGAAACTCCGGTGACGGCGGTCAGGGCCCGGGAGGGCATCTCGACGTCGATGCCGCGCAGATTGTTGGCCGCGGCGCCCCGGATAAGGAGGCCGGGGCCCGGATCGGCCGGCAGGGGGGAGGGCCGCATTCCGGCCGCCTTCAGGATCCGGCCGGTCGGGGAACGGGAGTCGGCTCTCAGGTCCGCGGGCGATCCGTGGGCCGTGATCGAGCCCCCGGCAAGACCCGCGCCCGGACCGAGCTCGATCACCTGGTCGGCCGCCGCGATAACCTCCGGATCGTGCTCGACGACGACCACGGTATTGCGTTCCGCGACGAGGCCCTTAAGGGAATCGATCAGCCGGCCCGTGTCCCGCGCGTGCAGGCCGAGCGTGGGCTCGTCGAGGACATAGGTAATGCCGGTGAGACGCGCTCCCCAGAGGGAGGCCAGGCGCAGGCGCTGGTGTTCTCCGCCCGAAAGAGTTTCGGACCGGCGGTCGAGGGACAGGTAGCCGAGGCCGACCTGACCCAGCAGCCGAAGCCGGCGGACGATTTCGGGCAGAAGTCTGGAGGCGGCCGCTTTGGCCTTGGGACCCAGCCCGGCCAGGGCGGAGCCGCTCGCGAGGATGCGGACGATTTCATCCGCGCTCAGGCCGCAGAATCCGGCGATGGTCAGGCCGCCGAAGGTCACGGCCAGCGCGTCGGGCTTCAAGCGGCCGCCGACGCAAGCCGGGCAGGCGGCTTCCCGGAGAAAGGGCCGCAGGGCCTCACCCCGCGCATCGGCGTGTTTGCGGGTGTATTCTTCTTCGATCAAGGCGGCGAATCCGGGCCATGGGCCTCGAAATCGGAAATCGCCGGCCCGGCGTCCGCGCTTGTATGACCAGACGACGTCATAGATCCGGTCCCCGGATCCCTCAAAGGCGAGGCGTCTGGCTTCCGTCCCGAGGTCGCGAAACGGGACGCCGAAATCGAAGCCGGCTTCCGCGCCGGCCGCTTTGAGAGCCGCGACGTGGCGGCCGTGCGGTTCGCCGTAAAACCGTCCCGTTTTCGTCCCCTCCATGGCGCCGTCCGTCAACGGCCGTTCGGGATGGCTGATCAAGGCCTCGGGATCGCCGACCATGAGACGGCCGAGCCCGCCGCAGCGGAGACAGGCGCCGTCCTCGGTGTTGAACGAAAACCGGGAGGCCGCCAGGCCGCAGGGCTCCCGGTC
The DNA here is from genome assembly GCA_028749235.1 of Acidobacteriota bacterium. Taxonomy (GTDB): domain Bacteria; phylum Acidobacteriota; class Aminicenantia; order Aminicenantales; family UBA4085; genus UBA4085. Next base: position 8,407 of record JAQULS010000099.1, read on the forward strand.
CGCCGCGTCCCGCCCCGCCCGGGAGTAAAGAAGACGAAGGTAATCGTGAATTTCCGTCAACGTCCCGACGGTCGATCGCGGATGGCGCCCCGCCGTCCGGGGGCCGACGGCGAGGGGAGGCGTCAGTCCCGAGGCCGATTGGAAGCCGGCTTTTTCGCCCGGATCCAGTCGATCCCGGACGTAGACCGAAAAGCTTTCCAGGAAACGGCGCCGCGATTCGGCGTAAAGGGTGTCGAAGGCCAGGGATGATTTGCCGCTCCCCGAGGGGCCGGCGACGACGGTCAGCTTTTCGAACGGAAAAGCGGCGTCGACCGCCTTCAGGTTGTGGGTGACGACTCCGGTCAAGCGGATCGGCTCGCCCGCCGCCTCCATCAGCGGCGGCTTTGAGGGTTGGCCGGCTTGGCTCGAGAAAAGGCGGGCCAAAGCGCGGCCGATCGGGACGTCCGCGCGGCGGGCCGCGTCCGCCGGGCGGCCGGCGAAAATGATCCGTCCTCCCTCCGGGCCGGAGCCGGGCCCCATCTCGATCAGATGGTCGGCGGACTTTATGAACCAGGGATCGTTCTCGACGGCCACGATCGTATGGCCGCGGCCGGCTAGGCCGTCAAGGGCCGCCAAGAGGGCGTCCGTGTCCTTGCGGTGAAGGCCGGTCGTCGGTTCGTCGAGGAGAAAGAACGCGGCTTCGGCTTGCGGCCGCATCAGCTCCGCGGCCAGCTTGATCCGCTGCGCTTCCCCGCCGGACAGCGTCGTCGAGCTTTGTCCCAGCTTGAGATACCCCAAGCCCAGGCTCACGAGCCAGCCCAGATCGCGGGCGATCTTCTCATGGCCGGCGAAGAAGGCGGCCGCTTCCTCGACCGTCATGTCCAGCACCTCGTGGATGTCGCGGCCGTCGACTTTGACCTCGAGAGTCGAGGCGTTGAAGCGGCGCGTCTCGCAGACCGGGCAAGGGACGTCCACGTCGCCCAGAAAATGCATGCCGACGGGCTCCCAGCCCGCGCCCAGGCAACGTTCGCAGCGGCCGCCGGGCGTATTGAAGGAGAAGCGGCCGCGGCCGAAGCCCCGCGCCCGGGCCTCCGGCGAGGCCGCGAAAACGTCGCGGATACGGTCCGAAACTCCGGTATAAGTGGCCGGGTTGGAGCGCGGCGTCCGGCCGATCGGAGCCTGATCGATTTCGACGACCTTGCAGTGAGGCAACGGCGAGTCCAATCCGTCGGCGTCCGGTCCCGGCCCGAACGCTCCATCCCGAAGCCGCCGGGCCAGGACGCCGTGAACGAGGCTGGCCTTGCCCGACCCGGCCGGGCCGGCGACGGCATTCACGGCCCCGACCCGGAAGGCCGCCGTGATCGAGCGGAGGTTTCGCCAGCGGGCGTTACGGACGGTCAGCCATCCCGTTTCCGGCCGCTCCGGCGCGAACGGGTCGCCGGCCGCGGCCGGCGCTTGCGCCCGCGGGGGACCGGCATAGACGATGGCGCCGCCCGCACGGCCGGGGCCGGGGCCGAGTTCGATGATGTGATCGGCGGCGTGGGCGACTGCATCGTCATGCTCGACGACAAGGACGGTGTTGCCGTTGTCCCGGAGCGTTTGCAGGACCTCGATGAGGCCGGCCGTTTCGGAAGGGTGAAGTCCCGCCGTCGGCTCGTCCAGGACGAAAAGGACTCCGCGCAGGCCGTTTCCGGCCTGGCCGGCCAGCCGGATCCTTTGCGCCTCGCCGCCGGAGAGCGTCGCCGAGCCCCGGTCGAGGGACAGATGGCCCAGGCCCAAGCGAAGGAGGATCGCGGTCCGGTCCGCGAGCGCCCGCCGGACGGCTTCTCCGACGGCCGCTTCGGAAGGCTCGAACGCCAGATCCTTGAAAGCCGTCGCCAGGCCGGCGATCGTTAGATGGGACCAGTCGGCGATCGAGCGCCCGCGGAAGAGGACTTGGAGGGCTTCCGGCCGCAGCCGCCGGCCTTGGCAGGCGCGGCAGGGGAGGGTCCGGGCATAGCGCAGGATGCCGTCGTTTCTCTTGCTTCGCAGGATGGCTTCCATGACCGGCAGGATGCCCTTGTAGAGTCCTTCCTGGCGCGGCCGGGCGGTGATGCCCTTCCAGCGCAGGCGCGATTCCAGCGGGTGTTTGCCGAAGGGGATGCGGATCTTGTCCGAGCCGAACAGGACGACCCGGCGGGCCTCTTCGTCCAGGTCCCGCCAGGGCGTATCGACGTCGAAGCCGTGGGCCCGGCAGACGGTGTCGAGCACATCCATCGTCACTTGGCTGTAGATGATATAGCCGTTGGGAGTCGTCAGGGACAAGGCCCCCTGCCGGAGGGTTCGGCCCGGATCGGCGATGAGAAGTGCGGGATCGATGCGATCCTCGACGCCGAGCCCCCGGCAGGAGGGGCAGGCGCCCGCGGGGGAATTGAAGGAAAAGAGGCTCCGCTCGAGCTTCAAGGGGAATCCGGCGGGCGGGCGGCCGATCCGGGCCATCAGGAGGCGCAGCAAATCGAGAAGCTCGGTCAGCGTGCCGACCGTCGAGCGGGGGCCGGCCACGGTCGTCCGCTGGGAGACGGCGACGGCGGGACGGAGCCCGTCGATGTGGTCTACGTCGGGGCGCTGCAGCTTGCCCATGGCCAGCCGGGCCGCCGCCGAGAAGGATTCCAGGTAGCGGCGTTGGGCTTCCCGGAACACGACATCGTAGGCCAGGGACGATTTTCCCGAACCGGAGACCCCGGTCACCACGGTCAGACGATCATGCGGAATGTCCGCGTCCACCGCGCGGAGGTTGTTTTGGCGCGCCCCGCGGACGCGGACGGCGGGCGGCGGCGGAGGGGTATTCATGCGGGATCAGAATGATTCCGGTTCCTCGGGCGCCCGGTCCTCCTCAACGGGCTCAGGGATGGAATGGGGCTCCAGCGGGGGGAGGTCGGCGGGGCTCGGCTCGGGCCGGGCCCGTTTCCGGAAGAGGCGTTTCAGCCGGGCCCAGCCGGTCGTGGGGACTTCGCCGTCCTCGATGGCGCAGGGGCGGCTCGTCTTGCGGGCCATGACCGGATCGCGGTCGGGTTCTTCGCGCTCGGATGCATCCATGGAAAGACCCATCTTAGGGAAAAAAGGGATGAAACTCAAGGTGGGGGAGCCGATGCGGCCGCGCCTTGTCTTTGCGGCCCGTTTTTGCTATTATAGGCGCCCGCATCTATTTCCCAACCAAGGAGATCGCGCCTTTGCAGACGTACGGCAAGCTCGACAGTAAGTTCCGATTCGTCATCGTGGCGTCCAAACGCGCCAAACAGCTTCTAAAAGGCGCCAAGGTCAAGATCCGGACGAAATCCCGGAATCCCATCCGCATCGCCCAGGCCGAAGTCCGCGCGGGCTTGGTCGACTTCGACATTTTGCAGGACCGATCCGAAGACCTGCTGGAGGCCGACGAACAGGTTTTCGCGCCCGACGACGAGCCCGATGACCTCGACGCGGGCGGCC
>JAQULS010000236.1 GCA_028749235.1 Acidobacteriota bacterium
AGGAGGCGATCGAGAAGAAGCTGCAAGGCAAGGTCGTGGTGGAGGCGGCGGTCGACGCCAAGGGTATCGTCACCGCCGTTCGGGTGACCAAGTCCGTTTCGCCGACTCTCGACAAGGCGGCCATCGATGGCGTCAAGGCCCATGTCTTCGAGGCGGTCCTGGAGGGCGCGATTAATCCGGGTCCCTTGGTTGTAGGTGTTGGGTTCACCCTTCCGGCGGAGTCGAAAAACACGGGGGGCGTCGTTGGCGGCGTCGTCGGAGGAGTCCTGGGTGGACAGAAAGCCGAGGTGGAACTCGGCGATGTGGTCAGGATCACGGGCGAGGGGAAGCCCCCCAGGCTTGTCCGTGAGGTCGCTCCCGCGTATCCCGCCGCCGCCCGTGAGGCCATGGTGGAGGGCGTCATAATCCTGGAAGCAATGATCGACACCCGTGGCCGGGTTGTCAACGTGAAGGTCCTCCGCTCCATCCCGCTCCTGGATCAAGCGGCCGTCGATGCCGTCCGGCAGTGGATCTATGAGCCGTTTATTTTCAAGGGCAAGCCGCATCCGGCCATCTTCACCGTCACGGTCCGGTTCACTCTGAAAGACAGCGAATAATTTCCAGACACATACCAATTCATAATTGGTATGTGTCTGCTAATTCTCAATACTTAAGCTCCGAGCCGAAGAGGCTGTGGGGGACGAGGAAGACGACCAGGAATAGAATCGACGCGGCCAGGACCCAGCCCCTGGCGTCGCGGCCCTTGCGGCCGGCCCGCAGGGCGACGATCCAACCGATCATGGCAACGAGAGTTTTCGTGTCGGTCAGGTCGTGCCCCAGCGGGAATCCCGTCCAAAAAAGGCCGAAGCCGTAGTATTGCATCAGCGGGCCCAGGAGAAACCCGCTGACGAACAGAAAGATGGCGGCCCATCGGGCGTAGGGCAGGGGCCGGTCCTTCTTATCCAGCGCGGCCAGCCCGGCTCGCGCTCCGAAGAGCATGGCCAGGAACATGATCAGGACGTGCGGGATGAGGATCCAGACGGACACCGCGCCGCGGAACCGGATGACCACCGGCTCCTCTCCGGTCAGCGGATATTCCTTTTCGCTTGCGACGAGAACGACCCGGTAGAGAAGCTTCCCGGCCCGGGGCTGCTTGGGCAGGAAGCCGGCCAAATCATCGCCCCGGCGGACCAGGGGAAACTGGGACCAGGGATCGCCGGTCTTGTACCGTTTGAACTCCAGGAAGCCCGCCACATCCGCTCCCGGCGCGGCCACGACGATCTCGCAATCCTTGAGGTTCTCGGAGCTTCGCGGCAGACGGAAAGCGACCTCCCGGCCGTCGATCGTCACCGCTCCGCGCTTCGGGTAGGTCGGACCGGTCATCCGCTGGTAGGCCATCGTCCCGGCCGCGATCAGGAAAGCCAGGAGCCAGAGCAGGGATTTTCTCACGGCCGCCCGTTTCAGCCTTTGATCTCGACGGCGCCCATGATGGCCGTGGCCTTGACGTAGAGCGTCGCCTTGGCCTCGGTGTCGTTGATGTTTTTGCGTTCGTCGGAGACGCCGCCCATGATCGGCGTCGCGTCCAGAACGACCTTCCAGTCGCGGGGCACGCGCAGGTCGATGCCGCCCATGATGGCCGTCAGCTCGACCGCGGCCTTGCCGCCCTCGAGGGTCGCGCCGGTCAGGTCGATCTCCGCCCCGCCCATCACGGCCGTGGCGTGGCCGCCCCTGAAGCCGGCCGAGGTGAAATGCCGGTTCTGGCCCGAAAGAATCGCGGTGATGTCCATGTCCGAGCCGGCGTCGACGGGGAAACCGGCATGGGCCCGGTGCTTGAAGACGCCCCCGAACAGAAGCCACAAGCCCGCCAATACGATCAAGACCGGCCAGGCGTAATGCCAGACGTCTTCGTGCAGGTAGCCCAGTTCCCGCAGTTGGAAGAACGCTCCCAGCAGGATAAAGATGAGCCCGCCGCCGATCCGGCGGAAGCCGTTCCCGATGATGATCGACAGCCCGATCAGGATGAGGATGACCGGCCAATAGGTGGACATGACGTTGCCGAAATCGAGCCGGCCCATCTGATCCAGCAGGAACAGGCCGCCCAGCAGGATCAGAATGAGCCCCCAAAAAACGCGTCCGCCGTCGGTTCGTTTCGTCGGCATGGGAGTCTCCTTTTTATGGACTGGACTTTTTATACCACGGCCGGGGCCGTCGCGCCAACTGGTCCGTTTTCCGCGCCCGGCCGAGGGGCGGGGCTTACGATGCCGGCAGGGGATCGACGAGGTCGAGGGACAGCCGCCAGCGGCCGTCGGCCGCGCGCCGCCAGATGCGAAGAAAAGCCGCCTGGGCGCCGTCCGGGACGCGCTCCATCAGCCCGTAGACGTAGGCGAGATCTCCCGATTCGGACGCGATCAGCCGGTCCGGCTTCTGCCTCCAGCGGCCGTCGTATTTCCGGGCCAGCTCGAAGGCCCGTTCCAGGCCGACGGCCGGGAATTCGCCGGCCCGGTAGAGGCGGATATCGGGCCCCAGATACGTTCCGATTCCGGCCGGGTATCCTTTCGCGGCCGACTCCCCGGCCAGGCGGGATTCAACGCCCCGCAGTTCCTCTTCGGCCCGGGCGGCCGCGTTCGGCTGCGCCGCCATGGCCGGAGACGGCGCCTGGGCCGGCGCGAACACGGGCTCCTCCCCGGCGGGGGCGGCATGCGAAACGCCGGCATCCAAGGCCGCCTTGAAACCGCCATCGGCTTGTCTCTTCCAAAGGGTTACGAAATGACCCCAGCCCGAAGGCGCCTTCTCCCCGCGCGATTTAAAAACGGTCCAAGGTCCGGTAGTGTAGCCCAGGTCCCCGGACATCGAAATCCAGGCGTAGGCGGGATGCCAGACGAGAAGCGTCGGCGACGGCTTGAGCTTGGCGTAGACGGCGCGGGCGTCGACCGGGCCCGGCCGGAAGACGACGCTTCCTTCGGCCAGATAGGCCAGAAAGCCGTCCTTGATCCCGCGTTCGGAGGTCTGTTTGGCGAAGGCCAGTTCGGTGGCGACAAGGGCCCGCAGGTCCGTCGGCGGGCCGGCGGGACGAGCCGGCCCAAGTGAGGCGGCCAATAGAAATAGAATCGGCGCGGTTTGGATCATCGCATCTTCTCCCGGAGCTCCGGCCTCAAAGGCGCCGGATGTCCATGCCGCCGCTGATTTCGACGGCCGATCCGGTCGCGTATCCGAAAGCCCCGCCGGCCAGCGCCGC
>JAQULS010000004.1 GCA_028749235.1 Acidobacteriota bacterium
GGGCATGGGGGTTGTCTACAAAGCCGAGGATACGAAGCTCGGCGAGCGGGTCGCCCTCAAGGTCCTAGCCCCCGATATCGCCGATGATCCGCTTAGCCTGGAAAGGTTCCGGCGCGAGCTGACCGCGGCCCGCCGGGTCACCCACACCAACGTCGTCCGCGTCCACGACTTGGGCGAAGCGGACGGGATCGCCTTCCTGACCATGGAGTTCGCGCCGGGCGAAACGCTGAAAAGCATCCTCGGCATGGCCGGCCGGCTTGAGCCCGGGACGGCCGTCGACTACGCCCGCCAGGCCTGTGCCGGGCTGGCCGAAGCCCATCGGGCGGGGATCATCCACCGCGATCTCAAGCCCCACAACCTGATGATCGACGCCCGCCACAAGCTGCGGATCCTGGACTTCGGCATCGCCCGGCCGCTGGCCGGAAGCGGTCCGACCCGGGACGGAGCCCTGATCGGCACGCCGGCCTATATGTCCCCCGAGCAGGCCGAAGGCCGGGACGTCGATGCCCGGAGCGATCTCTATTCGCTGGGCCTCATCCTTTTCGAAATGACGACGGGACGCCTGCCTTTCGAGGCCGAATCGGACCTGGCCATGGCCAGGCGAAGGCTCGAAACGGCGCCGCCTTCCCCCGACTCCCTCAACCCGGCCGTCCCCGCCTCCCTGAACGCCCTCATTCTCCGCTGCCTGGCCAGGGATCCGGCCGATCGTCCGGCTTCGGCCGAGGCGCTGGAAGCGGAACTCGCGAAAATCGCGGCCGAGATCGGTCCGGATCCGGCGGCCCGAATATCCATCGCGCCTTCGATCGCTACGTCCCGATCCCGCCGCCGCATTCCCGTTTGGGCGGCCGCGGCCGGAGCGGTCGCCGCCGGACTGGGCGCCTTTTTCCTGATCCGTGCCCTTTCCCAACCGGCTTTCCCGGAGGGCTGGGATTCCCGGCTGGTCGTCCTCCCTTTCACCGACGCCAGTCCCGACAGGGACAAGGCCGTCCTTTGCGACGGCATAACGCACGACCTTCGGGACAAGCTGGCCGCGGCGGGAGGATTGAAGATCATCTCGGAATACTCGTCCAACCGATACCGCGATTCGACGGCCGGGCGGACCAAGATCGGCCGGGCTCTGGGAGCCCGGCATATCCTGCAAGGCCGGCTGAATCTCCATGAGGGCGCTCTTTCGCTCGAGGTCTTCCTGGGCGATGCCGAAAAAGACGTCCTGGCCTGGCAGATGCCTTATGGGGGCTCGGAAGGGCAGTACTTCGCGATCCAGGCCCAGGTCGCGGCGGACGTTATGGAAAGGCTGGCCGGATTCCGGGCCAAGACCGTCGCTCCCACTCCCGCGGCCGCCGACCCGTCCAGCCTGGAGGCCTATACGGATTACCTCATGGGCCGCCGGTTCGAAGCCCGCTACCGCGAGACCGACGCGCCGGTGGACTTCGAGGAGGCGGCACGGCTCTTTCGCGCCGCCCTGGCCCACGACGCCGGCTATACCCTGGCCCTGCGGGGTCTGGGCGATCTCCATGAGGCCCGCTTCGCCAAAGCCAACGATCCGACCGACCTGGCCGTGATGCTCGAAAACTACCGCAACGCTTTCGAAACCAATCCCGCCCTGTCCGACTCGATGATCGCCATGGGCTGGTCCTATTTCTATCAGCAGAACCAGGAGGAAGCAGCCCGATACTTCGGACAGGCCCGCGAGGCGGCCCCGGAGCAGGTTTCCGTCCTCCTCGGCATCGGCGCCTATCTGCGAAGCCTCGGGCTGTTCGAGAAAGCTGTCGGCTACTTCGAACGGGCCATCGAACGAAGCCGCGAAACCGACCCCCTGTCGATCAATCCGTCCATCCAATTGGCCATCTGCCGCAGCGGCCTCGGCCAAGCCGTCGAAGCGGAGCGGAGACTTCGTCTTGCCCTTAAAGTCGACCGGAACAACGGCCGGGTCTTGATTCTCTTGGCCCGGCAACTGGCGGCCCAAAAGCGCTACGAGGAAGCCCGGCTGGAGCTGGCCGATTCGGGCAGAACCGCCGCGCTTTCCCCCACCCTGCGCCGCCAGCATGACCTCCTGCAAGCCTGGCTGGCCGCGGCGGCCGGGGATGAAGCGGCGGCTTTGCGCCTGATCCGGGCCTCGGACAGGCCCTTCAGCTACGACGCGGTCAACGCCTATTGCCTGCTTGGCCGCAAAGACGAGGCCCTGGCGGCGATCGAGGACGGGATCAAGAGGGGCTTCCTCGTCAGCAAGGATTACCTCTACGGATATTCCTTCCTGGTCCACGACCCTCTTCTCGACATTCTGCGTCCGGAGCCGAGGTTCCGGACGATCTTGGCCGAACAAAAGGAGACCGAGGACAGGCTGAACATGATCTGCGCCGGTCTTTGACCGGAAATTTCAAAATGATCCGAGGAGGGTGAGATGAAGAAACACTTATGGGATGTGGCCGAAGCGACACAAAAGATCCAGGCCTGGTACGACGATCTTAAGGTCAAGTTCAACGACCCGGCCGGCAGGAACAAGATCAAGGACAAGTACAACGACGACTCGCTGGTCTACGACCGAATAAGCCAGAAACCTCACACGGGCAAGAGGGCCGCTTTGAATCACTGGAAAACCGCTTTTAATAAATTCGACAAAATCATCAAAGTCGAAATCACCATCAAAGCCCTCGTCCCCCCCGGTCCCGGCGTCCCAAGCCGAAACCCGATGAGAACGGGCGACCAGAAAGCCGATTGGGACGGGATCATCGTTTTCGTGAACAAGAAGGGCGGCAAGAGCACGTACACCTTCTCCGGAAACGGCCAGCACATCGATCCCTGCTATTTCGGCAACCCGGATTACGAAGACTATCCCTGGTGAGGCTTGCCCCTTGCGGGGAGGGGAAGCGGTACGGGCTATTGACAGCCCCGGGGGGGAAGGCTACAGTTGCCCCGTGAAAAAGAGCATTCTTGGGGGCTTCCTTCTGCTTTTGGCCGCGGTTTCCCAGGCCTTTCCGGCTCCGGCCTCCTCCGCCGCCGCCTTCGACAAAAGGTTCGAGATCGCCAAGGCCCGCAACGAGGGCTTCTTCGCCTCGATTTCCATCCGGCCGCAAGCCGTTTTCGGGGACTTCCGATCCGACCTGACCCTGTGGCATTTCGACAAAGCTTTTTACGTCCCCCGCTTCAGCCATGGCTTCGGCGCCGACTACGGCATCGGCCTCGGCCACAAGAACGCCTATGGCTCCTGGGAAATCCGCTATTCGCTGGCCCTGCCCAAGGCCGCCGTCGGCGGCACGACCGAAGCCGTCCAATTTCACGAGCTCGAAATCTCCGGCCGCTCGTTCTTTTTCCCGGGACGGGCCGTTCAACCTTATGGCCTACTGGGCATCGACCTGCCCCTGGTCGTCGTCCCCGATGGAGCCTCCTACCTGGGCGAGAAGCTGAACGCCGCCTACGCGGGCGCGGGCCTGCACGCCGGGGCCGGGGTGACCTGGGACTTCGCCCCCGACAGCTTTCTGGATATCGGGATCGTTTATCGCTACGTGATCTTCTATTACGCCTACGGCGAGGGTAAGGGGCGCGACATCAACCATCTGCGGACGACACAGGACGGCGACCAGTTCGGGCGCCTGCTTCGCGCCTCGTCGCTGGCCCTGACCGCGAGCCTGGGCTTCCTGTTCTGACGGAGGCCCCGAATCGGGGCGCCGCGGCATCAGGATCGGGAATAGTAAATCCGCTTGCTCCGCCCGCCCGGCTGGCGTATAATGTTCTCTTGACACCGGATTGATGACGTCTGCCGTATCGTGCCTCACTCAATCAGCATCCCTCCGACGGGCCGTTTCCTTCCTCGTGTTGAAATTGAAAACAAGGATTTTCCATGCGATTTGACGAAATGAGCCTTCATCCGCGCCTGCGACAAGCCATCGCGGACCGGGGCTACACCGATGCGACCGACGTCCAGGAAAAGACGCTGGCCGTCACCCTGCGCGGCGGCGACGCCGCCGTGCAGTCCCAGACCGGAACCGGCAAGACCGCCGCCTTCCTGATCACCATCTTCGAGAGCCTGCTGCGCTCCGAGGGACAGCGGGGCCGGGCCCTGATCATCTCCCCGACCCGCGAGCTGGCCGTCCAGATCGAGGGCGAAGCCCGCCTGCTGGGCAAGGACCTTGGCTTCACGACGGCCGCCATCTACGGCGGCGTCGGCTACGAAGGCCAGGAGAAGCTGCTCCGACACGGCGTCGACATCGCCGTCGGCACGCCCGGCCGCCTCCTCGACTTGATCCAGAAACGGACCTTGAACACCAAGACCTTTGACATCCTGGTCATCGACGAAGCCGACCGGCTGTTCGATATGGGCTTCCTGCCCGACCTGCGTCGCATCGCCTCCCACCTGCCTCCGCCCGGCGTCCGCCAGAGCATGCTTTTCAGCGCCACCCTGGACCGGGCCGCGCGGGGCATCGCCCTGGTCTACCTCAACGACGCGGTGTTCATCGAGCTGTCTCCCGAGCGGATCCCGCTCGAGGCGATCAGCCAGGAACTCTACCACGTCAAGAGCCACCTCAAGCTCAACCTGCTGCTGGGCATCCTGGCGGCGGAGAAGCCCCGCAACGCCCTGATTTTCACCAACATGAAGCACGAGGCCGAGCGGCTGGCCCGCAAGCTGGAGAAGAACGGCTACAAGGCCCGCCACATCAGCGGCGATCTGCCGCAGATCAAGCGCATGCGGGTCATGGAGGACTTCCAATCGGGCAAGTTCCCCATCCTGGTGGCCACGGATGTGGCTGCCCGCGGCCTGCATATCGAAGCCCTCGAGCTCGTCGTCAACTACGACCTGCCCCAGGAGGCCGAGAATTACGTTCACCGCATCGGCCGCACCGGCCGGGCGGGCCTGACGGGCAAGTCCGTCTCCTTCGCCTGCGAAAAGTTCCTGGAAAATCTCTACCCGATCGAGCGCTACATCGGCCGCATGATCCCCGAAAAACGGACCGACGCCTCGATGTACGCCATCGACCGCAGCGTGGGGGTCGAGCTCCCGAGCGACCGCCGAGGGGCGGGAAGCGGGCGCGACCGGCGCGGCGGCGGAAGCGGCGGGTACGGCCGTGCGGGCGGCGGCGGCCGGACGCCCCAATCCGGAGACGGCCGGCATGGTTCGCGTCCAGGCTCCAAGGCGGCTCCTTTCGAAAATTGGGCGCCGGCGCCGCAAGCGGCCGGTTCTCCGGAAGCCAGATGAACAAAACGCGGGATGTTTTCGAGGTTGTCCGGGCCGAGGCCCGGGCCCGCTTCGACAATGCCCGCGGCAGCCACGACTGGGACCATACCGAACGGGTCCTGCGCCTCTGCCTGCGCATCGGCCGGAAGGAAGAGGCCGACCTGACGGTTCTGCGCCTGGCCGCGGTGCTCCACGACATCGGCCGGGCCGAGGAAGACCGCTCGAACGGCCGGCACTGCCACGCCGAAGCCGGGGCTCGAGAAGCCCGTGCCATCCTAAAGAAGCACGGCTTGCCGGAAGAGACGATCGCCCGCGTCGTCCATTGCATCGAGACTCATCGCTATCGCAAGGCGGTCCGTCCGGAGACGATCGAGGCCCGGGTTCTTTTCGACGCCGACAAGCTCGACTCGATAGGGGCGGTCGGCATCGGCCGGGCCTTCCTGTTCGCGGGCGAAGTGGGGGCGCGGCTTCATGACCCCGCCATCGAGGTCGCCAAAACCGAACCCTACACGCGGGAGGACACGGCTTACCGGGAATTCCTGATCAAGCTCCGCCGCGTCAAGGACCGCATGACCACGGCCGAGGGCCGGCGCCTGGCCCGCGGGCGTCACGCCTTCATGACCGACTACTTCCGCAGGCTCAACAAGGAAGCGACGGGGACTCTCTGACCCGCCCGCCGGCCGCTCCCGGCACCATCAAATCCGGACGAAAAGACCCGCCCGGACGGAAAATCCGGAGAAATCGATGACGCCCTTGCGCAGACCGTAGTAAAAAGAAGAGTCTGGCGAGTCGGCCGCGAAAAGCAACCCCTTGGCCTCATCGATGTTGAGCCGTCCCTCGTAATAATAATAGGTTCCGGACATGCTGTCCTGACCGGCAGCGTCGTTCCAGGTCAGGGTCCCCGTGAAATCATCGATCGGGGCATAGCGGCCCTCGATTTCGAGAAGCAGCCCGAAAGCCTTCGTAAGCGCGGCTTCCACGCCCAGGCCGCCGTGCAAACCAAGGCCCACAGCGGTCGTGTCATAACGAAAGCTGCGGAAATAGCTCGTGCCTTCATCATCGATTCCGGAACGATCGAAGCGGGCGAAATAGATCCCCGCTCCGGCCGCAAGATAAACCCTCAACCGCCCCTTGGCCACAGGATAGAAACGGACCGTCAGATCGATCGGCACGGCCCGGGCGTAAGGTTCCTCCCTGTGAGAAAGGATCGTGGCTCCCGCCGGCGACACGAGCGTATACGTGAATGGCCCGTTTTTGGCCTTGAGATGTCCGACGCTCAGGCAGACGGCGAACGACGGCGACAGCGCCAACGACATCTCAAGCGCCAGGTCAAGGGCCGAGTGCAGTTTGGGCGTCTCTCCCTCGATCCGGGAGCCGGTCGGCCCGAGCCAGGTCCAGACGGCCCGCGTGCCGTCCGAAGTGGCGTTGTAGTCTCCGAAGACGGCATAGGCATAGCCGCCCTTCAGCCCGAAGGAAAGCCGCGTTTCGGCCGCGGCCGGAACGGCCAGAACAAGAATCGCCGCCGGAAGAAAGAACGCTCTCCTGGACATCCCCGACTCCCTTCCCCGCCAGAGGCGGACCGTCCTTAGCGAAAACGCTTCTTCTCCGCCGCCATCGCCGCGGAATCCCGCTCGAGGACGACCTTGACCCGGTCGCCGACCTTGAGCTTGGCCTTGTCGCGCACGGGCTTGGACACCGCCAGAAAGTGATTGCCGTCGCCGTTGGGCAGGAGAGCGCCGCGGCAAGCGACGCCGGCCACCGTCCCCTTGACCTTGACTTGGCCGCCCCGGCCGAAGGTCTTCACGACGTCGAACGGGACTTCGATACAGGTCAAGGTCCCCACGTCTTCCAGACGAACGAGCTTGGTCGTAAAGGCGATCCCACCCATGACTCTTTCCCGGCATTTCATCATCCCGCTTTTCAAAATGAAAATCAACACCCCCGGATTAAGACCGGCCGGAGCCGGGAAGCGCAAGGATCGTGGAACGCTGGTATAATAGCCGCGAGTTCGGAAAGCCGTCTGATGAGCCAGGAACCAGCGAATTCCGCGGTGGAGCCGGATCCGCTCCGCGTCTTCCGCGTCCTGGCTCCGGTTTTCGGTCTTCTCTTCCTCTTCCTCACGCCTCCCTTTCAGGTTCCCGACGAGCCGGAGCATTTTGACCGGGCCTATCAGCTGTCGGAGGCCCGGATCTTGGGGCGCATCGACGCAAGCGGCGAAAGGCCGCGGGCCGGCGGCGTTCTGCCGAAAAGCCTCCAGGACGCGGCCGCGCTGGCCATGGGCGACATCCCCCATGACGAAAACGCCAAAGTGGACCGCACCGCGCTTCGGAAAGCCCTGGCCGTTCCGCTCGAGCCGCGGGATCGCGCTTTTCTCGAATTTCCATCGACCGTCCTCTATTCGCCCGTCCCTTATTTGCCGCAAGCGGCGGCGGCCGGATGGGGCCGGTTGGCGGCCGCCCGCCCCCTGGTCTTGCTCTATATAATGAGGCTGGCGAATTGGCTGTCCTGGATTCTTCTTGTCGGTGCCGCGATAAAAACGACGCCGATCTTCAAATGGGTTTTTTTGCTTCTGGCGCTGACGCCGATGTCCCTGGCCCAGGCGGCCTCGGCTTCGGCGGACGCCTTCGCCAACGGCACGGCGTTTTTGTTCATCGCCCTCGTCCTGCGGGCCGCCTTGGGACCGGAGCCCTCCGTTGGCCGGAGGACAAGGCTTGCGCTGATGGTCCTGGCCGCCGCCGTGGCCCTCTGCAAACCGGTCTATGCCATACTGCCGCTTTTCGTCCTGGTCGTCCCCGCCTCCCGCCTCGGCGGCCCCGGTAAAAAACGCGCCTTCGCGGCACGGCTGATCCTCGTCGCCTGGGGCTTGACCGCGGCCTGGGCGCTAGCCGCCTCCGGAGCATCGGTGCCTCTGCAAGCGGGCGCTTCCGTTTCCGGCCAATTCCAAAACGTCCTATCCCATCCATCCGTTTTTGTGAGCGCGCTGGGGCACTCTCTCGCGGTCCATGTCCGTGATCACTTACCCGAATTCATCGGCCAGCTCGGGTGGCTCGACGTGACCCTGCCGCTGGGCTTGGTCTGGGCTTTTTATTTCGCCCTAATCGGCGCCGGGCTGATCGATAAGACGCCAGGGCTCGTTTGGAGCCGGGGCCGCCGGGCCTTCTCGCTGGGCTTGGCCGCGGCCGGCGGGCTGGCCATCCTGCTTATGATCTATGCCTTCTGGAACCCCGTCGGCTCGCCGGGCATCGAGGGCGTCCAGGGTCGTTACTTCATCCCCTTCGGCCCGTTGGCTTTTCTGGCTCTCTACAACCTCCGCCTTTCGCCTCGGCTTCGCGATTCGCGGCCAGCCCGGCTGGCTTTGACCGCTTTCGCCGCTTTCGCGCCGGCCCTGGCCCTTTTCGTCCTGGTTCTACGGTACTACTTCTAACGGTCACCAAGAAAGATCGGCCCAGCCAATTGAATCCCGGCGCACCGGGGTATAAAATCCCGGGAGACGGATTTCCGATGATCGAGCTCAACGATATCAGCCGCGTTTATGGCCGGGGAGATTCGGCCGCCTTCGCCCTGCGCGGCGTCAGCCTGCGAGTGCCGGCCGGAGCGTTCGTCCGCGTCGTGGGGACCTCGGGCTCGGGCAAGACCACGCTGCTCAACGTCATCGGCGGCCTCGACTCCGGCTACACCGGCTCGGCCGCCGTGGACGGGCGGGATCTCAAGCGCCTCTCCGACCGCGAGTTGAGCCGTTTCCGAAACCGGACCGTCGGCTTCGTCTTTCAGCACTTCCATCTGCTCGACTACCTGGACGCCCGGCAGAACGTGGCCGTCGCCGCGTTTTTCACCGGCCCGGAGCCCGATGACGGCGGCGCCCGGGCCGAGGAAGTCTTGGCCCGGGTCGGACTGGCGGCCAAGCAGGCCAGCCGGCCGGGCGAGCTTTCCGGGGGGCAGAAACAGCGGGTGGCCATCGCCCGGGCTCTCTACAACCGGCCCCGGCTTATCCTGGCCGACGAGCCGACGGGCAACCTCGACACCCGAACCAGCGGCCAGATCATCGAGCTTCTCGAATCGCTGAACCGCGACGACGGCCTGACGGTGGTCGTCGTCACCCACGAGGCGCCGCTTTTCCGCAACGCCACCCAGACCGTCCGGCTGGAGGACGGCCGGATCGTCGAGGGGGGCGGAGCGTGAGGCGCCCATGACGGCCCGCAAGCTCGGCCGGCTGGTGGCCCAGAATCTCGGGCGCAACCGCAAGAACTTCCTGTTCGCCGGCTTCGGCATCGTCGTCGGCGTCTCGAGCTTCATCTTCTTCATCGGTCTGGGAAGCGGCATCCAAAGGGTCGTCTCCACCAAGATCTTCCCCTCGGAAGCCAACCGCATCCAGGTCGTGGCCCGCAAGTCCGGAATGGGCGGGGCGGCGCCGATCCCGCTGGACGACGCCGCGATCAAGCGACTGGAGGGAATCCCCGGGGTGGCCGCCGTATATCCGCGGATGCGGCTGGCGGTCCCGGCCACCATGGCCCTCGTCGGAAGCCATTTCCCGGAGGAGGACCTGGCCCGCGTCGCCCGGCTGCCCGGAGTCTCGCCGGACATCGTCGAATCCATCAAACGCCTCGACCTGTGGATGGAGATCATGGCCGACGGCATCGATCCGCGGCTCGTTCGGAGCGAGGTCCTGTTCGGACCGTTCGCGGACCCGGCGCCCGGCCAGCCCATTCCGGTCCTCGTCTCCAAGCGCCTGGTCGAAATCTACAACGCCTCCTTCGCCGAGGTCCGGCACCTGCCGGTCATCAGCGAGGTTCTCATCCCCCTGGTTCCGTCGATGCCGTTGACCCTCAACGAATCCTACGTCAACCGCGAGGCTTCGGGCCCCCGGCGTCTTGTCCGGGTCAAGCTCGTCGGGGCCAGCCAGCAGGCCATTCTGGGCGGCCTGACCCTGCCGCTGGCCACGGTCCGGGCCCTCAACCGCGAATTCGCCGGGGATGAGGCGGCTTCGACCTTCGACTCCGCCGCCGTCGAGGCGGTTTCGGCGGACAAGCTGACCGCCATCCAGGCCGACGTGGCCGAAGCCGGCTTCGCCATCGACGCCAGCCAGCAGCGGATGGCCGAGAGCGTGGCCCTGGCCGTGACCCTGGTCATGCTCGGATTCAGCCTGATCAGCCTGACCATCGTGGCGGTGGCCGCCATCAACATCGGCCACACTTTCTATATGATCATCTTCGAGCGCCGTCACGAGATCGGCCTGTTGCGGGCCGTGGGGGCCTCGCGCTCCGACATCCGGGCCATGATCCAGGGCGAAGCGGCCATCGTCGGCGTAGTGGGCGGGCTGGCCGGCCTGGCCCTGGGGACCGCCTTCTGCCTGCTGACCGACCTGATGGCGGGCCGGCTGCTGCCCAAGTTCCCCTTCAAGCCGGATCACTTCTTCGTCTACCCTTGGTGGATGTTCGGGGGCGGCATCCTGCTGGCCGTCGTCTTCTGCCTGCTGGGCGCCTTCGCCCCGGCCAACCGCGCCGCCCGGCTGGATCCATCCCGCGCCCTGACCGGCCGCTGAGAAAAGCCGCCGTCGTCCCGGCTTGACTCCCAAGAACCTAACATCTATTATCCCCCTAGGAATCGGAGCGCGGATATTTTAGGGAGGTCGAGATGGAATGTTCTGTTCTATGCACTAAACGGACCGCTTCGGTTGTCGCCTCCATCCTTCTTCTCGGACTTGCTCCGATTTCCCTCCGAGCCGTAAACGAGCGGAAGACTCACGCCATTCCCGCCATCAACGTCCTGGCCGGGAACGGCTATGCCTGGCGGATCAGGCCATCCCTTGTCACAGGCAGGACCAGTCTGGATGCGGGAGCATTAATCGGCCTACTGGAAAACGCCTCCGGCAATCCGGCCGACATCGTCACCGGCGATTCGGCGAGCACCGGCTTCTCCTCCCTCTTCCGCCTGTCGATCGAAACCGTCGGCCCAACGGGATCGACGAACCGGCTCCCCTATGCGCCCGCGGGACCGGCCGAGTATGATCCCATCCGGAGGGAAGTTGTTTTCCCCGAATGGACGGCCGGCGGGCTTAGAACGAGCCGGACGATCCGGATTTCCGAGGACGGAACGACCGGCGTCTGGCTGAACCGCTTTGCGAACGACTCGGGGGCTCCCCTGACGGTGTGGGCGACGCTGACTTCCGAACTCGACCCGGCCGGCCCGGCCGCCTGGGCGATGACCTCCAGCGGCGATCCGACGCCGGACTTGAGCGACGAGTGGGTCGTCTCGGAGCCCGCGGGCGGAGGCCGGGCCATCGGCCTTGTCCTCGGCGAAGCCGGCGGACGGGGATTTCTGGCCGATCTTCAAGCCGATCCCGCCGCCGAGCCGCTGGACATGAAACGCGGCAGTGGATCCGCCGCATTCACTTATCAACTGCGGCTTGAGCCCGGCCAAGAGGGCATCCTGCTCAGTGGCATCGTCCTGGGCGAGTCCGTCCAGGACGCCGCGAGCCGCGCCGCCCTATCGGTCGAGGAGGCGCGGCTGCCGGCCCTCCTGACCACTCAAGAGAGGAGCGAAGTCCTCAATTTGAGTCCCCGAATTATCCCTCTGGGCGGGGAATGCGAATTAGCCGCGCCTTGGTTCGTCAAACCCGAGGCGGGCGCGGTTCTGGACGGTCCCTTCGACGCGCAGGTCCGGGCTTGGACAAATGATTCGCTCACGACGAAAAGCATGGCCATTTCCGGTCAATATAAGGGCGTGGACGCCTCCGGATCCGTCATCGTCTGGATCTCACGGCCGCTGGACTATTGTGAATTCCGGGAGCAGGACATCCTCATGGCCGAACACTGGGATTACTATGTCGAGCGCAGCCTCGTATTGGATTCCCGCTCTTTCTCCGGGGGGATCGGAACGGACCGCCGGCTCGAAGCCACCGATAAGGGTTCGTGTTGGCCTTATGAGAGGAGCGCCTTTTTGAACCTGGTCGACGGAAACGCCTGCCTGACCCACGTCGACATCATCTCTCCCGCGGATGGCGCTACGCTCGACCGGCCCGTCAACGTAGCCATCCAACCCTACTGTCCAAGTTCGGCGACTCTCGAGATCCTCGCTGACGGAGCCTCTCTGCTCAAACAGACCGTCCAGAAAGCAACCGGCCGGCTGGCGCCGGACCGGGTCTACTATGTCCTGGACCCGGCCACGATTAAAGCCGGCTCGAGAAAGATTCGGGCGACGATTACGGACGCGAACGGCTGCTCCGAAACGGAAGAGATCACCGTCACGATTCCCAACCAGCCGCCCACCCTCACCGTGACTTCGCCGCGCGAAAACGAAGTCGTCTGCGGTCAAGTGCCTATCCAATTCCAGGCCGCCGACGACCGGTCGCTCGCTCGTCTCGACGTTTATATCGACGGCGCCCTGGCCGCAAGCATGGACCTTTCCGGAACGTCGGCCGACGACTCCCTGGATTGGGATTCCTGCAAGCAGGCCAACGGCGGTCATGTTCTGGAAGCGACCGTGACCGACGGAGACGGCGAAACGACCGCCCGGACCATCAACGTTGAAGTCCGCAACGTCCCGATCGCTCTTACCGCGACCCGGCGGGAGGCCCAGCTGAAATCCCTGGCCGATCTTCGCTTCACCTACCGGAATCCCACAGCCTATACGATCGGCTCCTTCGCCGTCGCCCGGAAACCGGAAGGAGGGACGTTCGCCCGGGTCTCCGCCATCCCCCTCTCCGCCGTGACGGATTCTTCGGGCTCCTGGGTGGACATGATCCCGAACAAGCTGGCGGGCTACACTTACCGGATTGAAGCCCTCGACACGGCCGGCAAAATCATCGGCCGGTCCAACGAAGTCGGGCTTTAGTCGAGAAGCGCCGCGCCCAGGGCGCTGACGATCTGGGGATAGGGCGGAACCACGACCTCGCGCTTGAGCTTGCGGCCGAGCAGGGCGGCGACGCAGCGGCTGCGCGCGACGCCGCCGCAGAAAACAATCTCGCCCTCCGTTTCCAGACGGGCCGCCAGCGGATGGACCCGGTCGACGACGGATTGGTAGAGCCCGAGGGCCAGCCGGCGGCGATCCTCGCCGCGGGCGATGAGGGCCACGACTTCGGACTCGGCGAAAACCGTGCACATGCTGCTCACCGTCGCCGCCCGGTCGGCCTGCATGGCCTCGCGGCAGAACTCGTCCAGCGAATAGCCCAAGGCCCGGGCCATGACTTCCAGGAAGCGGCCCGTCCCGGCCGAGCAGCGATCGTTGAGCTCGAAGTCCTCGAACCCGCCGTCGGGCCGGACCCGGATGACCTTGGCGTCCTGGCCGCCGATGTCGATGACCAGGCGGCAGGCCGGCCGCAGATGATGGGCGCCCCGGGCGCAGGCCTTGATCTCGGTCACGACGCCGGCTCCCAGCGCCTGTTCCAGCATGCGGCGGCCGTAGCCGGTGGCCCGGATCGGGAGGCCGGCGAAGGGCGCCAGCTTTTCGCGCACGGCGGGCAGGGGGTCGGGCGTCGTGTCGAAGACGTCGGCGTGGGCGATTGTCCCGCCCCTCCAGACGACGATTTTAATCGTCCGTGAGCCGAGATCGACTCCGACCCGGGCTTCATCGGCCATGGCGGAACTCCAGGCTTTCGATGAAGGCCTCGATCCGGATCTGGAGCTGGCCCGCGTCCTCCTCGGAATAGTCGGTTTCGATCTTGATCGAAGGGATGCCGGCCGCCTTGAGGGCGTCGGCCATGGCGATGGCTTCCACGTTGTAGGTGTGGCAGGCGTGGAGGACGTACTGGACGACGCCGGCGGCCCGATACTCGCCGGCCATTCGGACGGCGTTGGCCATCCGCTCGGCGTTGGGCGAGAAGCAGGAGCAGTCGATGGTCAGGTAGCGATCGGCGATCGCTTCGATCAGACCATCCCGGTCGGCCGGGGATTCATCGACGAGGCCCGTGAAGTACCGGGTCCCGGTGCAGCTCTCGTCCACGACCACCGCCCCGCCCGACGTCTCCACGATGTGATGGACCTTCCAATTTCCCAGCACGGACGGACAACCGGCGATCAGGATCCGCTTCGCGCCCGGCGGCAGGGCCCCGAGGCCGGATGCGGCCCGCTCCGCCAACTCCTCGTTCAGGGACTCCAGGTTGAGGGTGAATCGCTCCGGGTCGTCGATCAAGGCGGCCTGCATCACGACCAGGGCGTCGGTCCCGCTGATGGGCGGGCAATCGGCCTTCCGCCAATCGTGCATCCGGGCCAGGGCCCGCCGCTTGCGGTTCATCAACCGGACCGCGCCGGCCAGCTTGTCCGCGTCGAGCGCATTCCCGGTCAGAGCCTCGATCCGGCGGGTGAAGGTCCGGACCTCCTCGAGCCACAGGGCCCGGTCGGCGGGATTCTTTTTCTGCGGCAGTTCCAGGACGTGGAAGCCGCCCTCCCGGCCCAGGACGTCCCAGGTCTTTTTCTTGGCGTCGCAGGTCGTCTCCCCCACCGCCAGGTCCTCGAGCGGGGAGTAGGGGCAGGTCCCGGACAGGGCCAGGCCCAGGGTCGACTTGACCAGGGGGCACATGTTGCGGGGAAAGTTTTGTTCGGCGTACGGGATGGTGACCGCCGTCCCGCCGCACAAGGCCAGATGGACGGTCCCCAGGGCGATCAGGATCTCTTCGGGCACGTAGACGCAAAACGTGCCAACGAACTTGGCCCCGGCCGCGCGCTTGGCCATGACCTCGCGGACGCGATCGCCATGCGAGCCATGGATGACACCGTCGAAATAGGCCATGCCGGCCGGACGGCCGGGCCGGGACTCGACCTGCCGCTCGAAATTGGCCGAGATGGACTCCAGGATCCTGGCGTGAAGCTCGACGTCCAGGCCGAGCTCGGCCCACAGCTTTCCGTCTTCGGGGGAAGGCCGCTGGGGCATGAGATCCTCCGGGCCGCGGCCGTCAGGCGTTGGCCACCCTCTCCAGACGCTTCATGATGCTGAACATGAACGTCGCCGAGAGCACGCAGGCGACGACCAGGATGGCCCAGACCGCCCACAGCGGCACCCGCATCCAGAACCAGGCCACGACGCCGACTAGGTTGTTGCCGAGGGCCGTGGCCGCGAACCAACAGCCCTGCATCAGGCCCTTGTACTTGGGCGGGGCGACCCGCGAAACGAACGAGATCCCGATCGGGCTCAGGAGAAGCTCGGCGATCGTGACCGCGAAATACGTCGAGATAAGCCAGTAGACGGAAACCTGGCTGGTCGCCGGAGCCACCAGCCCACCCAGCGACTTGGGACTGGGCAGGCCGAGGGATCCTATCATCAAGATGGAGTAGGCGCCGGCCGTGATGAGCATGCCGTATCCGATCTTGCGGGGAGCGGAAGGTTCCTTGCCCCTTTTATGGAGCCAAGCGAAGATACCGATGACGATGGGAGTCAGGGCTACGATGAAGAAAGGATTGAAGTGTTGAAACCGCTGGGGCGCGAAGGGATTGACCGCCGGATAGCTCTGGAAGCGGAGGAAAGCCAGCAGACCGAACCCGATGGCGGCCGCCGCGCCGATGCCCCGCATCAGCGGCTTGGCCTTTTTCCGCAGGGCGAAGACGAGCCCCAAGACGGCCAGAAAAACAGGCAGGAGGCCGCCCAGGTCGAACCACAGGTTGGTGGCTTGGCCGACGCTGGGGACCGTGTAGTCACGGGCAAAGAAGGTCATCGTCACCGCGCTCTGGTGGAAGGCCATCCAGAAGAAGATGACCACGAAGAAGACCAGGCCCAGGGCCACCAGCCGCTCTTTGGTCTGCTGGGGGGTCAGCTCGACGACTTGGTCCTTGTAGGCCGCCGATTTCTTCTTTTGAACGTCGGCCATGGCGGCCACTTTATAGTGCTTCTTGAAGCCCCAGAAGATCAGCATCGAGAGGATGAGCGAGAGGCAGGCGGCGCCGAAGGCGAAGTGGTAGGACTTGCTCAAAGTGTTGATGTAGGTCTCGGAAAAGCCCCGCAGGGAATCCATGGTCACGGCCGGGTCCTGCGCCTGGGCGATCCCGAGGTAGGCGGCCGCATCGGCCAGCTTGCCCTTGAGGAAATCGTTGGCCATGGCCGGGATGCGGGCATCGTAGAAGAGATGGGCCTTGCCGAGGATCCAATTGGAGATCGCCTCCGAGGCCGTGGGGGCGAACATGGCCCCGACGTTGATGCCCATGTAGAAGATATTGAAGGCCCGGTCGCGCATCCCGCTGTACTTGGGGTCGTCATAGAGGTTGCCGACCAGGGCCTGCAGGTTGCCCTTGAACAGCCCCGTCCCGAGGCAGATGACGGCCAGGGCGGCCACGATCAGGAAGAGGCCCGAATCCATCTTCGTCGGGAGGGTCAGCATGGCGTAGCCGAGGAACATGATGATCATGCCCAGCGAGATCGTCCGGCCGTAGCCCAGGTAACGGTCGGCCAGGAAGCCTCCCAGCAGGGGGAAGATGTAGACGCCGACCATGAAGGTCGAATACATGAATCCGGCGGAGGCGGCGGACATGCCGTATTTCGCCTGCATGAACAGGACGAAGATCGAGATCATGGTGTAGAAGCCGAAGCGTTCGCCCATGTTGGCGAAGAACGCGACATAGAGGCCCTTGGGGTGTCCTTTGAACATGCGCGGCTCTCCTTCGGAGGGATGGATGCGGACCTCGCCACTATACGGGGAAGACGGAAGATCTGTCAATGCTCCCTCGGCACCCGCGGCGCCGCGGGACGGCGACAAAGCCTGCCGTCATACGCTTGGAAGTTTGACAGAAATCCATATCGGGGCTAGTATTTCCCGCGGGATTTCAAGCTCATGTGGTCTACAAACGTTACATACACGGCCATCCTGGTGGCCGGTTCGATCATTTTGCTGATGCTGGCCCTCTACACCTGGTTCCGCCGCCGCACCTCGATCACCTTCCCCTTCGTCGGATTGCTCGCCGGAGCCGCCCTCTATGCGTTCGGCTACGCCTGGGAGCTGGCCTCGACCCGGATCGAGGGCATGCTCACCTGGACTCGCGTGGAATATCTCGGCATCGTGGTCATCCCGATCTTCTGGCTGATGATCGCGACCCTCTTCGCGGGCCGGAGCCGGTGGCTGTCCAAGCCCATCCTGGCCGCCATGGTCGGGTTCTCGGCTTTGACCGTGGTCATCATTTGGACCAATCCCCTGCACCATCTTTACCACCGCTCGCTGAGTCTGTCGACGGCCGGGCCCTTTCCTCTCCTTTTGACCGAGAAGGGGGTCTGGTTTTGGATGTTTCAGATCTACGTCAACCTGGCCCTCGCGATCGGGACGATGATGCTGATCTCGGCCCTCATCCGATCGTCGGCCGCGTATCGAAAGCAGGCCGCGCTCATGGTCTGCGGCGCCCTCATCCCCTGGCTCGGTTACGCCGCCTATGCCTTCGGCATAAGCCCCTATGGCCTCGATACCGGACCCTTCGGCTTGATCCTGATCGGGCCGCTCTTCGCTCTCGGGCTTTTCCGCTTCCGCCTGCTCGACCTTGTCCCGGTGGCCCGGGACGCCGTCTTCCTCGGCATGACCGAAGGGGTCATCGTTCTGGACGACGCCAATCGGGTCATCGACTGCAACCCGGCCGCCCGGCGGCTTTTCCCCGGCTTGGGCTCGAACGCGGTCGGGCATCCGATTTCCGAAGTGCTGAAACGGTACCCCGCGGCCTGCGGGCTGTTGAATAGGAGCGCGGAGCCGGGCGCCGAGATCGGGATCGAGATCGACGGCCGGCTGCGCTACTACCAGGTCCGCCTCTCGCCGATCCGGAACCGGCGGGGGCGGGTGATCTGCCGGGCGCTTTCCTTCGGCGATTCGACGGAACAGACCGTCCTGCGGAAGCGGTTGAGCAGCCTGGCCTCCACCGACGAGCTGACCGGGGCCGCCAACCGCAGGGCCTTCCTGGAGCAGGGCCGGCGGGAGATCGCCCGGGCCAAACGCAGCGGCCACGCCTTGTCGCTCATCATCATCGACCTGGACCATTTTAAGGCCATCAACGACCGTTGGGGCCACGCGGCCGGCGACGCGGCCCTGGTCGAAGCCTGCCGGCGGTTCAAGTCCGGTCTGCGGGCCGGCGACACCCTGGGCCGGCACGGCGGCGAAGAGTTCGCGATTCTTCTGCCCGAAACGCCGCCCGACCAAGCCGTCCAAGCCGCCGAGCGCCTGCGGGCGGCCTTGGCTTCGGAGTCGCTCCCCATCGGGGAGGCCAAGCCCGTGAACCTGACCGCGAGTTTCGGCGTCGCCGGTATCGCCCGGGTTTCCGAGGAAACGATCGAGATCCTTGTCCGAGCCGCGGACCAGGCCATGTACGATGCCAAGGCCGCCGGCCGTGACTGCGTCCGCGCCGCGGACGGCATCGTCTCCCCCGCCTTTTGATCCCTCCCCATCCGGGCGGCTCCGCCGAGGGAAAACAGCCCGTTTGACAAGCGGCGGACCCGCGGCTAGAGTAGAAATCCCATGCGCTTCCGCCCGGCTCTCATCGTTCTAGGCGCGATCCTCGCCCTGCTGGCCGCGACCTTCTTGCCTTTTCCATCGGCGGGAAAAACCGGGCTCCCGATCCGCCCCTTCGATCTTCTGGCCGGCGCCCGCGTTCCGCCTCCCCGTCCGCCCTATTTCCGGGAACCGATCATCCGGGCCCTGCGCATCGCCCAATCCCTTCCGGTGACCCGGCGCCCGCTGAAGATCCCCAACGTCCCCGAAGCCGCCGGGCAAGCCGTGATCCAGCCGATCGAAGCCGCGGCCGAAGGCGCCCTGGACGCTTTCTTCCTGGCTCTGGAGGAGCGCATCCGGGACGCGCGAAACGTCCGAATCGCTTATTTCGGCGACTCCATCGTCGAAGGCGATCTCATCACCCAGGACCTGCGGACGAGCTTCCAGAAGGCCTTCGGGGGCGGCGGCGCCGGATTCCTGCCCATCGCCTCGGAAGTGGCCCCCTTCCGGATCACGGTGGGACAGGATTTCTCGCTGGGCTGGAAAACGGTCTCCCTCCTTCACCGCAAACGCGACGCCGCGGTCGGCATCTCCGGCTTCGTCTACCTCCCCGCGGAGCCGGAAGCCTGGACCGAGTACAGGGCCCCGGCCAAGCGCCCCCTGCTCAAGGAGTTCCGGAAGCTGCGGGTTCTCTACGGACCGACCGAGGAGCCGGCCGTCCTGGAGTGGACGGCCGACGGCGGGGAGCCCCAGGAGATCGCCCTAGATCCGGGAACCGGGCTCCGCGAAGCCGTGATCGAACCCGATCCGCCGGCGGCCAAGATCCGCCTCGTTTTCCGGGCTTCGGGAGTCCTGCCGGTCTACGGCGCGATCTGGGACAACGCCGACGGTGTCCAGGTCGACAACTTCGCCGTCCGCGGCAATTCCGGTCTGCCCCTGCGCGAGATCCCCGTCAACGTCCTGCGCGACTTCGACGCCCGCCTCCGGTACAGCCTGATCGTTCTCCATTTCGGGACCAACGTCGCCTCGGCCGAGACGACGGACTACGGCTGGTACGGCCAAGGGATGATCGAAACCGTCCGCCATTTCCGGGAGGCCTTCCCCGACGCCTCCATCCTTCTCGTCGGCGTCGGCGACCGGAGCATCAAGGAAGGCCTGGACTTCGTCACCCTGCCGGGTTTGCCCGACCTGGTCGAAGTCCAGCGGCATGCGGCCGCGAAGTCGGACGCGGCCTTCTTCGATTTGTACGGCGCCATGGGCGGGATGAACTCGATGGTGGCCTGGGTCAACCACGACCCGCCTCTGGCCGCCTTGGACTACACCCATCTTTCCGGCGCCGGATCGCGGCGGGTGGCGGGATTCCTCTACAACGCGCTCCTGGCCCGCTTCCGGGCTTTCGAGGCAGGCCGTGCCCGTTAGAAGAGCCGGCCCGGCCGCTGCTTGGCTTGCGGCCCTGCTCCTTGCCGCGCCGGGCCTGCCGCAGACCGCCGCTCCCATTTACAGGGGCATTCTCGTGCCCATCAACCCCGAGATCAATCGGATCGTCCGTTCGACCCCCGCCCTGGATCTGGTCTTCGACAAGCTGCGCGACCTGGAAGCCGGGAAACCGGGGCAGACGGTGATCTTCCATATCGGCGATTCCCATGTCGAAGCCGGTTTCTTCCCGGGCGTCGTGCGGGCCGGGCTGCAGCAGCGCTTCGGAGACGGCGGGCGCGGCTGCGTCAAGCCGACGGTCGTGGGCGTCTACCCCAAGAAGCGCCTCTCCTCCATCGTCGTCCGCCAGGATGTCAAGGCCGTGCGCCTGGCGGCCGGGCTCAAGGCCGACGAGCCGGGCCGCGGTTTCACCGGCCTGATCGTCTACCACGACAAGGGCTACGAATATCTCGACTTCAACGTCCTCGACGCGGACAACCGAGTCATAGCGACCATCCCGGCGGGCCGGCCCCGGGACTGGCCGGGCTCCGGCGGCATCCAGATATCCAACGTCGAGCTTCCCGGCATCTTCCGGAATATCGTCCTGCGGGCGGCGACGAACCCCCAGCGGCCGGGCGCCCGCTATGCCCAGCTCTACGGGCTGTCGCTCGAGAGCGGGACGAGCGGGGTTGTTTACCACAGCTATGGAGTCAACGGCGGCAATTGCGACACCATGCTCCGCTCGGCCTACCTTCACAAGCAGCTCGAGCGGGTCCAGCCGGACCTGATCATCATCTCGCTGGGCACCAACGACGCCTCGACCCCCCTTTTCCGGCGCGGGGATTTCGCCGCCCGGCTGGAAGCTCTGCTGGCCAAGGTCCGGGAGATCACGCCCCATTCCGCCGTTCTGCTGACGACGGCCCCCGATTCCTATTATCCCCGGCTGCGGCGGCGGCCCGCCCGGCCCAACCCGAATATGTCCGCGGTGAGGGACGTCATCGCCGAGACGGCCGCCGCCCGCGGCTGCTCTTTCTGGGACCTCTTCACCTTGATGGGCGGCACCGGCTCGATGAAGCTGTGGCGGGACAGCGCCTTGGCCAACGTCGACAACATCCACTTCACCAAGGAGGGTTATCAGAGACAAGGCCGGATGTTTCTGGACGCCCTACTGAAAGAATACGACGCGCATGCCGCCGCTCGACCCCGCTAGGCTGACCGCCCTGGTCGCCTTCGATCCGGCCGCCCCGCTCGGATTCGTCAGCGGATTCTTCCTGGTCTTCCTGTTCGTCCTGCTCCTCCTCCAGCCTTTGGCGGCCCGGCGGCGCTCCGCCCGGGTGCTGCTCCTTCTCGTCTTTTCGCTCTACTTTTACTACAAGACGAGCGGGCTTTTTCTGGGCCTGCTCATTCTCTCCACGGCCGTCGACTTCGGCCTGGGCTTGGCGATCGGCGGGGCGAAATCGCAAGCCTGGCGGCGCGTCTTCTTCTGGACGGGTGTTGCGGCCAACCTGGCCGTCTTGATCGGTTTCAAATACACCCGTTCATGGATCCCCCTCCTCCAGGGCTGGGGCTGGCTGGGGCCCGGCCTGCGCAACCTGGCTCTGCCCGTGGGGATCTCCTTCTACACCTTCCAGAAAATCGGCTACCTGGCCGACGTTCGGGCCGGGAGGTTCCCCGCCGTCCGGCGTTTCGGCGAGTTCCTGCTGTTCGTCTCGTTCTTCCCCCGCGTCGCCGCCGGGCCGATCCTGCGGGCCAAGGAATTTTTCGGCCAGCTCGATCCGCCGGGGCCCGACCGGGCGGGCCGCGCCGAGACGGGCCGGGGCATCGCGCTCATCCTGTCGGGCCTGTTCAAGAAGGCGGTCATCGCCGATTTCATCGGAGTCAATTTCGTGGACCGGGTCTTCGCCGCGCCCGGCCTCTACTCGGGGCTCGAGAACCTGATCGCGGTCTACGGCTATGCCGTCCAGATCTATTGCGATTTTTCGGGCTACACGGACATGGCCCTGGGGATCGGGAGGCTGCTGGGCATCCGCCTCCCGCCGAACTTCCAGTCGCCCTACAAGGCGTTGACCGTCAGCGATTTTTGGAACCGCTGGCACATGACCCTGTCGTTCTGGCTGCGGGATTACCTGTTCTGGCCCCTGGCGTTCAGATTGTCGGACCGGATCAAGAAAGACCGGATCGCGGGACTGCGCACGGACAGGCTCATCCCGGCCGCGGCGACGATTTTCGTGTTTTTCGTCTGCGGCCTCTGGCACGGCGCGGCCTGGGGCTTCGTCATCTGGGGTCTCGCGCACGGATTGGCCGTGGCCGCCGAGAGGACGCTGCGCCTGCCCCAGAAGGTCCGCCGGACGCGGGGACGCCGTATCCTGGCCCGAGTCCTCACCTTTCATTATCTATGCCTGGCCTGGATATTCTTCCGGGCGGACACGCCCGGAAGGGCCCTGGCCGTCCTGGGGCAGATCCTGGCCCGGTTCAAGGTCAAGCTCCTGCCGCAATTCTTCGCCGGCTACCCGATAGTCTCCGCACTCATCGTCCTGGGGCTGCTGCTCCACTTCCTGCCGGAGAAAGCCAAGGAGAGAGTCAGGGGGCTTGCGGCCGCCCTGCCCCTCCCCGCCCAGTCGCTGGCGCTGGCGGCGGCGATCTGGCTCGTCTTTCAATTCCGGACGGCCGCCATCCAACCGTTCATCTACTTCAAGTTCTGACGATCCGCACAAGAACCCACAGAAAAGAGCATCTGCTCCGCTCTCTCCTGAAGCACCGGTGTCCGCACTTCAGTCCCCGTGCTCCGTGATCGCGCCGGACGTCGTCGCCTGCAAACGCTTGTTGGAACGCGCCGAACCGATGGCCAGAAGAAGTGCGCCGACGATCAGCCTGAGACATGCGTCCAGTACGGCCGGCAGACGCCGGGCGGGCGGAACCGCCAACCCAAGGGCCGCAACGGCGTTCCAGCCGGCATGGAAAAGAACGCAGAGCAGGATGCTCTCGGTGCGGCCATAGAGCCAAGCCAGGATCAGAGCTCCGCCGACAATCCCGATAGCAAACACGGGGAAGTTGTCGCCGTATTGTCCGACGCCGGGAAGGATGAACAGCGGAAGATGCCAGAGGGACCAGATCAGGCCGACCAGCACAGCCGCGGCCGGACGGCCGGCGCGCCGCTCCATCTCGGGTTGGGCGACCCCTCGCCAGCCGAGTTCCTCCAGACCGCCGCCGGCGACCATTACAAGAAAGAGGGGGGCGAACATGTACCAAGGCCGAACAGACAATCCCTTTGGGAAATCGGGATCGACAAAGACGGCGATCCCCACCGAGGCCAGGGCCAGGGCTACGGGGAGCGCCAAGGCGATGAGGTACCACCAGCCGGCGACCCTCCAACGGAAGAGTCGCGAGTGAAATTCCTTGAGGGGCGATTGAGCCCGCGTGGCTAGTACCGCCACGTAGGCGGCAATGGTCGGGCCGAGACCGCCGAACATGTAAAGAAGCATGAAGGGCAGGCTACCGTAGGCTATCGTCCGTGCGCGCGCCGGCGGCACCAAGATCCCCCAACAGATCCAGGTGATCAGAAACGAAACCGCGAGAAAAATCACGAGACGTTTCATGGGATCATGGATATCTTCTCTCACAAAAGGATGATAAAGCCGGCCCCGGACCTTGGTCAAGAACCTCAATGGAATCGATTGACTCCCCCTCCCCCCGGGTGCTATAAACGGCGGTGCATGAATTTACGAACGTTCCGTTATATCGGAATCGTCGGCATCCTGGCGCTCTTGGCCGGATGCTCAAAACACAATCGGCCGACCCTTCAACCCACGGCCGCTCCGATCGTCAAGGCATCGACCTCTCCCGCCGAAGCCAAGACGGAAAGCCCCTCCGTCACCCCCCGGGAATCCCCCAAAACGATCATCCCGCCGGAGGAGAAGAGCGCCGCGGCCGGCACGAGCATCGAGGAAAGGCAGGAGCCGACCAAGGAAGGCGCCGCGGGTTCGCTCGAGGAGGCCTTGGACGCGTATGCCGAGGCCAAGACCTGTCGCGAGGGCGGAGACCTCGACGGGTCCCTTAAAGCCTTGGACCGGGCCTATGCCCTGATGCTCAAGGCCGATGTCGCGGCGGATTCGCCGCTCCTGCAGGAAAAGAATGACCTCCGCATCCTGATCGCCCAGCGGATCCAGGAAATCTATGCTTGCCAGGCCAATCCCGCCGCGAACGGCGGCAATGTCATCCAACTGGTCGAGAACAAGTGGGTCCAGAACGAGATCAAGAACTTCCAGACGATCGAGAGGGGCTCCTTTCTGGAAGCCTACAAGCGCTCGGGCCTCTATCGCGACATGATCGCGGCCGAGTTCCGGAAAGCGGGGATGCCGGAAGAGCTGTCCTGGCTCCCGGTCATCGAAAGCGCCTTCATGCCCCGCGCTCTTTCCCGGGCCAGGGCCCTGGGCATGTGGCAGTTCATC
This sequence comes from Acidobacteriota bacterium, assembly GCA_028749235.1. Lineage (GTDB taxonomy): Bacteria > Acidobacteriota > Aminicenantia > Aminicenantales > UBA4085 > UBA4085. The sequence goes on from JAQULS010000004.1 coordinate 24,413, forward strand.
GCCTCGACGGGCTACCGCTACGGCTTGAGCCGCGACCAATGGGTGGACGAACGGATGGATCCCGAGAAGGCCACCCGGGCCGCCGTCAAGCACCTGAACGACCTGCACACCACCTTCGGCGACTGGACGACCGCCCTGGCCGCCTACAATTGCGGCGAATGGGGCGTGCAAAGGATCATCAACACCCAGCACGTCAACTACCTGGACGACTTCTGGGATCTCTTTGCCCGCCTGCCGTTCGAAACAGCCCGCTTTGTGCCCCGCTTCATCGCCGTCATTCTCATCGTCCAGAACCCGGAAAAATACGGCCTCGCCCTGCCGGAAACCTATGCCGCCGTCAAATACGACACGGTCAAGACCGGCAAGCCCGTCAAGCTGTCGACGCTGTCGACGGCCCTCGGCCTGGAAGCCGCGGAGATGGCCTTTCTCAACCCCGAATTGAGACTCGATTCGACGCCGGACCGGGGCTACGATCTCAAGGTGCCGGTCGGCTACGGAGACAGAACCCTCCAAGCCATCGCCGCCATCCCCAAGTACGTTCCGCCCGAAATGTCGTCCTCCTGGCACGTCATCCGGTCCGGGGACACCCTCTGGTCCATCGCCCGCAAGTACGGCACCTCCATCAATACCCTCCTCAAGCTCAACGGAATCACTCAAAAATACGTGCTGCTGCCGGGCAAGCGCCTCAAAGTGCCGGGCAAGGGTGCCTAGCCGCAAATCCTAGAAAGGGCTCGGGGCAAAGGGAGCCAAACACGTTCGCTCCCCCGGCGAGGGAGCTCACTCCGGCCGGCTCAGTCGCTCTCCCTGCCAAGGGCAGGGATCCGTGCCCGCTCCTTCGCCGATGGGTTTGGCTCCCTTCGCCCCTCGCCCTCACCAGAAGACCCAGTATGCGGAGTTGCGGAGGCGCCGAGCTAGAGTAGCGTCGGCAGGCGTTAAAAACCCGAAGCCGCCGGGGCGGAACTCCGAACCGCCTTTCCCGGAATCGGGAATACCGATTAAAAGAACGAAGCGATTTTAACGGCGGCGCCGGCGGTCACGGCCAGGATGGCCAGGACGAGCAGGACGTTCCAGATCGCCCCTTTCGCCCCCCGAACGACATCGCCGCCCAAATAGCTTCGCTTGTTCTGAAGAATGAAGAAGGCCAGGTACGCGACCGGCAGCATGACCAGGTTGAAGGACGAGGCGACGACCGGGACCCAGAACGGCAGGGCGGCGAAGGCGCCCCAAGCGCCGATGTTGGCCGTCATCGTGGCCGCCTTGTAAGCGCGCCCGTGCAGGGCGAAGCCGAACATCTCGCTCAAGACGAACCCGGCGATCAGCATCTCCAGGACCATGGTCTTAAAGCACATGCTCAGGATGCCCAGCGAAAAGACGACCCGGCCCAGGGTCAGCCCGACCAGCGGGGCCAGGGCGTGGGCGGCGTCGACGGCGCCGCGGACCTGGATGCCCTTGGCGTAGAGCGTGTTGGCGCAGGCGATGCTGACGAAGCCCGTGGCCAGGACGAACGGCAGAAACATCGACACGCCCAGGTCGAAGTTCTTCAGTCCTTGATGCTCTCGTCCCCAATGGCGGGAGAGCATCGAATAGGGATAGAGGAAGGTCATGTTGACGCCCACGGCCGCCCCGAGCTGGCCCAGGACGAGGGCGATCCCCTGTTTCGAATGGGGCAGGGAGAAGCCGAACAGCCCCTTGACCAGGGCTTGGCCGTCGATTCCCGTCTTGACCACGACCAGGGCGAATGCGGCCACCATGAACAGCAGGATGTATTTCAGGATGCGCTCGAAGCCGCGGACGGCCCGGCGGCTCCCCTTCCCGTAGCTCCAGCAAATGGCGGTCGAGGCGACGAGGAAGACGGCCACGATCACCGCCTTGGGCGCGTCGATGCCGGCCACCGCCAGGATGTCGCGCAGGACGTCCGTCCCCAAGGCATACTGGGGAAACTGGAAAACGATGGACGAAACCAAAACGCTCAATCCCCAGAAGACGGCCAACAGAAGGTGGAGATCGGTCCGAAAGACTTCATAGGGGCGGCGGCCCGTGAGAAGCGTCTGCCGTCCGATGGCGGCGAAGACGGCGATCCCCAGGGCCATGGCCACGGGCGACAGCCAGAGCAGCTGATATCCGTAGGCGGCGGCCGCCAGGATGGTCGAGCCGGCGGTGCCGGCGCCCAAGGTGATGGCGCTCTGCATCCAGCCCGGACCGGTCAGCTTCCAGTAACCGGCCCAGCGGCGGAAAAAGGGGCGCCGCGCGTCGACGCCGCGCAGGTACTCCCGCTCGGCCTTGAGATCCTCCAGGTCGCGGGTCGCGACCATCGGCAGGCCGCGCTCGACCTGCTTCGTTTCACTCTTCGTTGTATCGGACACGCCAGACTCCGGGAAGAAAAATTCAGTTCGTCCGGCCGCGCAGGACGACGTCGTCGAACGCGCCGGTGTCGTCGAACGAACCGACGCCGACGCGGCCGGGTGGCAAGGCGGCGTCCCTGGCCGTTAAAACGGGCGCGGCCATGTCGTCGATGTACGCGGCGACGCGGCCGTCGGCCCGGCGGACGATCTTGAAGGCATGCCAGGCTTTGTCCGTGAGGCGGAAGACGGACTTGCCCTCCGGCTCGAAGTTGATCTTGGCCCGGTCGCTGCCGTTGACCAGCCCGATGATATTGTGGACGTTGTCGCTCGAGGCCGAGAAATGAACGTAGTAGAAATGGGTCGGATCCTGGAATCCGAAAATGACGCACAGGTCGCGTTTGTCATTGGCCGGATCGGTATGGCACTTGAAGCGCCCGGTGAAGACGAATTCCGCCAGCCCGGCCGTTTGAAGGACCGACCAGGATGTCGGCGCCCTGATCGTACCCGCCTCACCGGGAGCTGCCAGCTCATAAAACCGCCCGCCCTCCCCTTCCGCCACCCGCCAGCGGGCCGGGTCGCAGGGCGTCCAAAGGGCGGCGCTGCCCGACTCGAAGTCGTCGGCGGCGACAAGCGGCAGGTCGGACGCCGTTTGGGCCAAGGCCAGGGCGGCCAGCAGCAGCAGGCCGGCCGGGCGCAGGAAAGCCTTCGCTTCAGGCATGGAAGCCGTCCCGATAGGCGGGATCCATCCAGGGCAGGTTCCGGCCGGCGAAGAACGGGTCGAGGATCGACCGGATCCGGACCATCTCGGACGGCGGCAGGGGCTCGAACGAGCGCAGCAGCGAGGCGTTCTTCTCAACGACCTCCAGGCTGTCCATGCCCAACATGGCCGCGTGGACGTCTGGCAGCGACAGGGCGTAGCGAATGAGCTCGTCGGCCGTTATCCCGGCCACGGTCTCGCGCGGCCGGATGACCTTGATCACGGAGATGCCCATGTTTTTGGCCGCCGCCGCGGGGATGGCTCCTTTCTCAAAATCGCCCCGGCGTTCGGAGTAGTGGTTGAGGGCGATGAGCATGGCGTCGTAAGCGCCGCCCCGCGCGGCCGCGGTCATGGCCTCGGCCGAGAGATGCCCGGTGAAGCCGATGAAGCGGACGGACTTCTCGTCCTTGAGCCGCCGCAGGGCTTTCAGGGCCCCGTTCTCGGCGGCGACCGCTTCCACTTCGGCCGCGGATTGCAGCAGATGGACCTGGTAGAGATCGACGGTGTCCGTCCGCAGCCGCTTCAGGCTCGCCTCGAACTCCTTGAGCGTCCCGTCATAGGTCCGGGCTTCGTGTTTGGTGGCCAGAAAGACTTCCTTGCGCCGGGTCGCGAGGACGCGGCCTATCCGCTCCTCGCTGAAGATGTCCTTGTTCCGGTAGGTCCCGGCCGTGTCCCAATAGTAGAAGCCGCGGTCGAGGGCGGCGTTGAGGATGGCCTGGGCCTTGTCCGGGTCCGTGACGGAACAGAAGCGCGAGCCCAGCCCGACTCCGATCCGGGGCACGGGAACGCCCGTTTTTCCGAAGATCCGGGTCGGCAGCCCTTGGGCGTCGTAAGGGGGAACGGAAGAGCGCGGAGACGCGCCGATCGAGCTCGAGGCCAAGCCGCCGACGGCGGCCACGGTACCCGCCGCCCGCTTGAAAAATTCCCGCCGATCCATTGATTTCTCGCTCATCGGGGCCTCCTTAAGCTCCGGCCTTTGGACGGCCCGCCGCGGCCGGAAACATCATGCTATCCGCCCCAAGGGTCAAAATCAAATGAGGCCGGTTGAACAGCGGACGGAGCGCTACAGCGGGATGAACATCAGCAGATAGACGCTCACCCGCGACTTGTAATCGGCCGGCAGCCCGTGCACGGCGACCGAGACGATGCCTTGGATGTAGGATTTCCATGGCCCGATCGTGCCGAAGTCGAACTCCAACCCGTGGAGACCGAATTCCCGCTCCAGGCTGCCGTTCTCCCGGCAGCGCGAGAAGCTGTAATAGGCGTCGATCCGGATAAGATCGAAGGCCGTGAAGCCAACGTTCAGGCTGAGGGAGGCGACCCAGTCCATGGACACGGTTCCGCTGGGGATGCCCCGGAGCTTGGGTGTCGAAAACATCGAAGGCTGGTAGCATGAGAAACGGTCCAGGCCGTACCCGGTGTAATACCCGATGTCGGCCCCGGCCCGGAAGAAACTGCCCAGGTAGAACTGCTTGCCCAGCTTGCCGAAGGCCCGGGTAAAGCTCCGGCCGCCTTCCTCAAGGTCGTCCGGCAGGCCCCAGGCGTGCCAGCCGAGGCGGTCGTAGCGGCCCACTTCGAAGCTGGCTTCGTAGCCGCCGCTGGTGAAGGCCAGGCCCAGATTCGGATTCAGGGTGAAGCCGCTCTTGGGCATGACGAAATCGTCCGCCGTCGACTTGGTCGGCAGGTAGAACTCATAGATGAGGTACTCGGTGAAGGTTGCGGAAAACCATACGTTCGGCTGCCAGCGCAAACGGCCGCCCAGCCCTTCCGAGAAGAGATAGACCTCCTCGTTCTCCGCCCGTGCCCCGTCGCGATAAGCGCGATCCTGGCGCGGAAGCGCCGACAGGAACAAGTCCGCGCCCCAGGTCAGGGCGGACTTGTTCTTTTTGGAATAGTTCAGGGCGAATATGGGTCCGGCCCAGAAAGTCGACAGCTGGCCGCCGCTTTTTAGGAAGTCGCCGTCGATGGCGCTGATCCCCAGCATGGGAATGGGGAATTTGAAAGTCCCGGTGTAGATCAAGCCCGTGATCAGGGACCAGACCGACGTCCCGGCCTTTTCCTTCACCTGGCGCTCGCCGGACTTGTCCTTGACCAGCTCGCGCAGCCCGCCGGCCGTTTCGGCCAGCATGGGCCTCTCGCCGCGGAAGGCGGCCTGGAGAGCGTCGGCGTAGTCCGCCCCGTTGCAGGTGAAGTCCTTGAACTCGTAGCGGCGCTCCAGGAGGAACTCCCGCCCGGCGGCCAGCATCTTCTGGCGGACATCCGTGCGGACGAGGAGATCCCATTGGCCGCCGTCTCTGCCGGTGACCACTTCATAAATCTGCATTTCGGTCTGGCCGATGACGCTGCCGGAGCTGCGGTCCTGGATGAGCTGCATCCGGACCCTCCGGAACGTGTCCGCGTCGATCCAGATGCGGCCCGAATACAGGAGCTCCTTGGCATCGGGCTTGGGCCGGAAGGAAACGACGTAGCATTCCCGCCCGTCGACCTTCTCCATCCCGTCCAGGGCGTAGGCGTAGCGATCGACCAGCCGCATCTCCAGCGGCCGGACGACGACCTTGTCGGGCTCGAGCTGGGGCAGAGGGAACATCTGCGTCTGCGGCAGCTTGATGCCGTTCAAGTACTGGGCCGTCTGTTCCCAGTACTGCGAGCCGTCGTTTTTCCAGAAGAACCGGAACTGCAGCGCGACGTCGAAGCCCGAGCCCAGCCCGGGCGGCGCGAAGTGCATATCCATCTGGGCCGCGGCCGTGTAATGCCTCAGCCGACGTTTCAATTGGGCGTCGACGCGCTGCCAGCGGGCGATGACCTCGGAAACGGAAAGGGAGGCCCGGGCGCTCACGTCCACCGTATTGCGGAACCGCAGGTCCGTCGTGCGCATCTTCGTGGCCTGGAGGAGGAGATACGGCCGTTCCCAGACCACGTTCGCCGTCCCTTGCGGCACGGGCTTGACCGTTGGGGCGGCCAAAGGATCGATGCCGACGGCCTCATAGGACTCCCCCGTTCCCGAGACGAAGCGCCAGGGTCCGGCGCCGGGCTTGGGCGCGTCGAGGCGGGCGAGAACCATGACCGTGTCGAAGGCCTCGTCGATAAAAACCGCTTGCGCCGGCCTGGCTCCCGCCTTGTCCTCCAGCCTGAAGAGGGGGACGTCATCGACCAGGATCGAAAGGCCGCCTCCGATCCGGGCTTGTATCCGGTCGGCCGCGGCCGCCAGTTCGGCCGTCTTCTCCGGCGATCCCGGATCCAGCGCGATCATGTCGGCCCGGTACTTGACCGCCGCCAGCATCGTTTCGATATAGGCCTCGCCGCCGGAACGGTCTCCGCCGCCCCGAACCAGCCACAAGGTCGGCCGCAGGATCCTCAAATCCGCCAGGTGCCGGAGGGAAGGCAGCCAGTCCGTGTCCGTTTCGACCACGATCCTGTCGATGTGGGCGGCCATGGCCAAGCCGAGCTGGTCGGCGGCCTGGCACGTTAAAGCCAAGGGCACGGCCTTGCCGCCCGCCATCAGGGCCAGCGATAGGGAGGTGGTTATGAGCTTCAATAAATCGGCTGGGACGTCCGCGGCCGGTTCCAGGACGATTCCGGCCAAGGGGGGAGCGATTCGTCCGGCCACGTCCTCGGTCAGGAGGCGGACTTGTTCCTCGGTTTCTTTCGCGGTCGCACCCGGGGCGGCGGGCTGAATCTCCAGGCGGAGCCAAACCCGGTCCGCGCCTGGGAAAAGCTCCTGCAGCAGCGCCAGCGTCTCCAGGTTCAGCGTCCAGTCCGGACGATCACCGAGCCCGGCCCGAAGGGGCGGCAGGAGGAATCCGCCGACGGATCCCGCCGTGGAAGCCAAGGCCCTCAGCTCCGAGGCCGCGCCGGAAGCGGTCAAGGCCGCGAAGGCGTCGGGCCGGCCTTCCTGGCCGGCCAGCCATCCCGCCGTGAGCCAGGCTAAGGCCAAGACGGCCGCCGCGCGTTTTTTCATTTTCGTACCTCGCCGCGAAGAAAGACCGTATCGTCGATCGGGCGCAAGTCCAGGCGGACAAGCGTCACATCCATGGTATAGCCCCAATAAGGGCTTTTTATCAATAACCGCTCGGGCACGGCCGCCGCCCAGCCGTCGACGGTCCGGGTGGATACAAGGGAGATCTCGGAGACCGTCTTTCCTCCCCGTTGCAGGATCATGGCGGCCCGCTCTCCGCCGCCGGCGGCGGCGGGCCGATCCGGGGCGCGGCCGATTCGGGCGGCCGGGACGAAAGCCGCCTCGATGTCCCGCATGACTCCATCGAGCAGGGCGGCGCGCGGCAAACCGCGGGGAGACAGGAGAACCTCCGGCCGGCCGTTCTCGGAGATCAAATCGAAGAGCCGCCCGCCCATCTCGGTGAAGGCGACCGCCCGCCAGCGGTTCCCGGCGACGGCCAGGTAGCCCAGAAAGTCAAGGCTCCGGCCCCGAATGTCCACATGAATGCGGTGGATCATGCGATAGGAGACGGGCAGGTCGGGCCACGCGGCCCCGCCGGCGATCCGGATATCCGGCGGCTGCAGGCGCGCGACCGGCCCTAAGCAAGCCGCCTCCGCGGCGGCCAGGAAGACGGCCAGCCGGACGACGCGCCCGGTCTTGATCATCGCTCCGACTCGCCCAGCAGGCGAGGGTCCTTCGAATCGAAAATCCGGTCGGGAAGCCGGGTATCCACGCTCTGGCTGGTGAAGCGGATCCGCGTGACGTCGTTCCCGGCTTCCCAAAGATTGATGGCCAAGACGAGGTAGCTGCGCGGTTCGATTTCGAACTCGAGGCGCGAGATGAAACCGGACATGGCTTCCGATTTCGGATGCAGGGTCAGAAGATAGGACGCTCCCCGGACCATCTGGACGTCGAAATCCTTCAAGGCCGGTTCCAGGTCGCCGTTCAGCCAGCGGGAGATCTGGTTCAAGACCTCGCCGGAAATGGAGACGCCTTCGGACGCGGACTTGACCGCTTTTCCCCCCGCGATGTCGAACCTCTCCGTCCGTCCATCCTCGAGGAGAAGGATGATGGAGGCGTACGGTTCGGTGAATTCCCAGCGGATCCGGCCGGGCTTTTGATAGTAGAAGTATCCCGCCATCTTCAGGACGTCGTCGAACAGTGCCAGCCGGCGCTCCTGGACGAAGCGGGCCTTCAGCGTGCCGTGAACCGCCAGCGATTGGGCCATCTGTTTCAAGACGGCCCGGCACTCGGCGGCCGGCATGGGAACCGCGGCCTGGCCGGCTCCGCCCGCGTTTACGACCGCCGGCATGAAAAAGACGATCCCCCACATCAAGGCGCGTCGGAATGGAGTCATCATCGGCCTTTCCATCAGTCCTCCAGGCTGACTAGTGTAACACGATTCGGACCGGCGACGCCCGCGACGGCGGCCGTCCGCGGCTTGGCGCTTCCGGATGGATTCCCTTCCGGCAGCCGGCCGGCCAAAGCCAAGGCGGCGATGGCCGTTTCCAGGCCCAAGCCGGTCGCCAGGGAACCATAGAACCCGGCATGGGCGCGGACCTGCGCCGACCGCGAAGCCAGGACGCGATAATCGCCGGCCTCGTCGCTCCGGCCCGAAGCGGCGCAGTACAAGAGATCGGCCGCGGCCGCTTGAGACGCGGCCTCGGCAGTCGTCAATCCCTCGGCCACTTCGAGAATGCCGGCGTATCCGGCCGCGCCGCTTCCCAGGAGCAGGGCCGCGCCGCCCGGCCGGGGGGCGTAGGTGCATTCGTTCGTCAGGGGACGGACGGAGCCGGCGCCGCCGCCCATCCGGCCGACGACGTAGTCCATGACCGGGGAGGACTCCTCGCCCAGAATGACGAGAACGCGATCGGCCCGCCCGGTCCTGATCCAACCGCAAGCCGTCTGAAGGGCCGCGCCCGCCGTTTCGCCGAACGCGGACAGCGTCTGGACGGGGCCGGTGATGCCCAAGGCCAGCGAGACCTGGGCCGCGGGCAGGTTATGAACGGAGTTGGTGAAGGCCAGGGAGGAAACGAGATGGTCGCCGGAATCGATGAGGCCATCCAGGTAGGAGAACGTGCTGGTCTGCGGCCCGAAGGCGGTGCCGACCACGATTCCCCATCGCTCCGACCGAGCCTCTTCGGGAGCCAAGCCCGCGTCCCGGAGGGCGGTGTAAGCGGCCAGCAGGGCCATGCGGCCCAACGGGTCGAGGCGCCGGGTGCGGGCCGGCGGCAGGAATTCGGCCAGGGCCGCCGCGCTTTCGGTCTCGGAGAAGGCCAGACTTTCGCCGGCCAGAATCCGAAGCAGCCTGGCCACGCCCGGACCGCCCGCCGGGACGGGACCGAGACCGAGAATCCGGACGGCGCTCAACGCGGGACCTCGAAAAGGACGGCGGCGTTGCCGCCGCCGAAGGCCAGCGATGTGGAGACGGCGAAGGTATGGCGCGCTTCGGTCGCCTGCCTCGTCGGGACAACGAGGCAAGCGGGATCGGCGTCCTGGAAACCGGCCGTGGCGGGCAGGACGCCCTCGCCCAGGCCTTGCACGGTGAAGACCGCTTCCAATCCCCCGGCCGCGCCCAAGGCATGGCCGGTATAGCCTTTCGTGCCCACGACGGTGACGCCGGGGCCGAACACGCGGGCCAGGACTTGCCCCTCGACGGCGTCGTTGGGGACGGTCGCGGTGCCATGGGCGTTGACGAAGCTGATGGCGGCCGGATCGCGGCCGGCCAAGGCCTGGCGCAGGGCCCGCTCCAGTCCGGCTCCGTCGGGATGGGGGGCCGTCACATGATAAGCGTCCGCCGAGCATCCGTATCCGCCGACGACGGCAAGCGGCGAGGCGCCGCGGCGCCCGGCCTCGGCCCGGGATTCGAGAATGAGAATCCCCGCCCCCTCTCCGAGATTCAAGCCGTCGCGGCCGGCGTCGAAGGGACGGCACGGCGAGGCCGAGGTGTTGAGCAGCGAGGAAAATCCCAGATAGGGGATCCGGGACAGCTCATCGACACCGCCGGCGATGGCGGCTTCGCACAGGCCCTCCGCGATCCAGGCCGCGGCCTGGCCGATCGCGTCCGTCCCCGAAGCGCAGGCGTTGGCGATCGTGCTGACCGGGCCCCGCAGGTCCAGCGCCCCGGCCAGGAAGACCGCGGGATTGGAGTCGAGGAAGCGGCGGATGGCGGGAAGGCCCGGCCGTTCGCCTTTTTTATAGGCCCGGTAGAAGGCCTCGTCGTTGAGGGTGCAGCCCACGGTCGTGCCCAGGCAGACCCCGATCCGGCGGCCGCGCAGGTCGTCGGGACGGAGCCCGGCCCGGCCCAAGGCCTCCTCCAGGGCGATCAGCAGGAACTCCAGGCAGAGCGTCCGGTCCGAGTCCGGACCGGGGGCGAGCCGGGACGGCGTCCATGATCCGGCCCCGATCTCGAAGACCGGGCTGCGCCGGTTGGGCGCGGCCGCGAACCGGACCGGCGGCCCGCAGGCGACGCGGCCCGCCAGCATGCCCGCCCAGACGGTTTCCAGGCCGGCGCCTCCGGCGGCGAGGCAGCCCAGCCCGGTGACGACGGGTTCCCGAGGATTCATCCCTGGGGGATCTTGGGCGCCAGGAAAGCCGCCAGCGAGTTGATCGAGGTGAACGCGGCGGTCGCGGTGGCGCGGTCGCCCACCTCGACGCCGAATTCCTTCTGCAGCAGGACCACGAGCTCGACCGCGTCGAGAGAATCCAAGCCCAGGGCGCTGTCGGCGCCGAACAAAGGCCCGTCATCGGAGATGTCGTCCGCCGTCACGTTGGTCAGCTTGAGCTCGGATATGATCAGTTCCTTGAGCCTGCGCTTCAGCTCCATGTCTCTCTCCCTTTCTAACAGTGTCCTTAAAGGCCCCGCATCGTTCGCCGGCGGCGGCGCGCCGCTACGAACCGGCCCAAAAATCGAAGAAATTGAACCAAGCCAACGGATGTTCCCGGAGATGCTCCTCCAACAGCCCGACATAGCGGCGAAGAAGCAGGAGCCGGGCTTCGTTCTTGTCCATGGCCCTAAGCTCCGGAGTCATGCGGACGATGTGCGCTCGAAGCCGGAATCGCATCCGGCCGGCCCGGCTGGTCAAAAAGACGACGATGTCGCTGTCCGTGGTGAGCGCCAGATGATAAGGCAACAGGGGGAAAGCGGCGCTCTTGCCCAGGAATTCGACTCTCGCGCAGGTGGCCGATCCGTAGCCGCGATCGCCCATGACGGCGACTATGTTACCATGGGCCAAGGCCGAACTCAATTCGGGGACTCCGCCCAGGAAGCCGTCGGGCGAGACGACATGCGGAGCCGCCGCCTCGAATCCCGCCAGGCCCATGGACTCCGAGGCCGCTTCCCGGCGGAGATGAAGATAGACCGAGCGGCGCATGAATTCCATCACCGCGATGGCCCGCTGCCAGACGCCGACGTGGCTGGTGATGAGGACCAGGCCGCGGCCCTCGCCGTCCAGCCGCCGTATCTCCGGGTCGTCGGGAAAATCGAGGCGCAGCTTTTGCGGGCCCAGGATGCCGGCGGCGGCCTGATCGACGAGGCACAACCCGAACTGGTAGTAATAGCGATACGTCAGCCGGAGCCGGCCCCGGCGGCCGCGCCCGGGGAACGTGAGGTCCAGGTACTCTCCGGCCGCGCGGCGCGCGCTCGGCCGGAAAAAGACATAGTAGCCGATGACGAAGACGAGGACGGCATACGCGGGCCCGACGCCGAAACAACGGATCAGCCAGTGGAAAATGCGATGGCCGGGGCGGTGGCCGTAGCGCGGCGCCTTCTTACGGCCGCTCATGGTGCCTCGCGAACAGGATCAAGAAGACGATGCCGCCGGCCAAAAGCCCCAGCCAGAATCCGCCGCTCACCCAATCCCCCAGGCGGGCGGCGATCTCCCGTCCGAAGACGCGGCCCGCCGCCGCCCAATCCGGGACATCGGCCGGGCCGAGGAAGCGCTGGTGATGGATGAAATAACCCGACTCCACCGCCGCCAGCGCGGCCGCGGGGCGGATCCAGGGCGCCCCCCAGCGGTTGACGGCCAAGGCGGTCCGGGCGTCGAGGCCGAAGCGCCGGGCGTACAGACGGACCGTCGGGGCCATAAGGAAAAGGAGCGGCAGCGCCGCGGGAACGGCTCCGAGCCATCCCGCCCAAGCCTTTTCCAGACGGGTTTGCCCCCCGGAGGGAGTTCCGGCCGGGCCGGAGGATGTCCGGGGCACCCTGCGGCGGAAGGGAAGCGGGATGAGATTTCGGGTCACCAGCGCGGTATAGACAAGGGAAATCCTGAAATTGTCCAGGAACGGGCGGAAATGGGAAACCCGGCCGGAGGGAGGATCGTAGCGCGTCTCGACGTCCACCCAATCCAGCTCCAGTCCGGCCCAGACGGCCCGAACGAGAACCTCGACCTCGAATTCGTACCGGCTGCCGAGGTACTTCAAGCCGGCCAGCGGCTCCACCGGATAGGCCCGGAAGCCGCTCTGGGAATCCGGCGTGCGGCCGCCCGAGGCGATGCGGACCCACATGTTGGACCAGCGCCGCCCGAACCGGCTTGCGCCGGGAGCGTCGCTCCCGAATCCCCTCCGCCCGACGATCATGCGATCGGGGGCGGTCCGGACCTTCTCGGCCAAGCGCTCGATGTCCGCGGGGGAATGCTGGCCGTCGGCGTCGATCGAAACGACGTGGCTGTAGCCCCGCTCCTTGGCCCAGCGCAGGCCTGCCCGCAGAGCCCGGCCCTTGCCGCGGTTGCGGGGAAAATCGAGGCGCTCCAACGGGAGGCTCCGAAGCGAATCGGGACCGCCGTCGGTGGATCCGTCGTTGATGGCCAGAACCGGCCGGCCCAGGGCGAGGATTCCGGCCGCCGTCTCGGCGACGGTCGCGGCATTGTTGTAATAAGGGAGAAGCACCAGGATCCGGATCTCCCCGCCGTTCATGCCGCTCCTCCAGTCTCACCTGTAGTCACGGCGCACCTGCAGGAAGGAGCCCAGGTCCTTCACGAACCGGCGCCAGCTGTCGGGGGACTTCCAAAGCATCGGGACGTAGCGGGCCAGCACACGCGGCCGTTGGTAGTACCGGCGGTAGATCTCCTTGAACATGAGGTCGATCTTCGCCGCCGTCAAGCCGTTCGGAACGAACAAGGCGTTGACGCAGTTGGCCAGCTCCCAGTTTTCGTCGAGCGTTCCCTCCCGGGTCAACCCGTCATAGCAGGAAGCCCCCGGGAAAGGCGTGAACTTGGTCAGGTTGAACTCGTCCAAGGGCAGGCTGAGGATGTAGTCCCGGGTCCGGGCCATGCTGGCCGCGGTCTCGCCGGGCAGGCCGATCATGAACAAGCCCTTGACCCGCAAGCCCGCCTTCCGGATCAGGCCGATCCGCTCCCGCATGGTTCCCAGATCGACGGCGTGGCTGCGGTGTCGGCGCAGGATGTCCCAATCCCCGCTCTCGATGCCCAGGCTGATCGTCCAGCAGCCCGCCCGCTTGAGCGCCCGCAGCAGCTCGAGGTCGAGGAGCTCGGGCCGGGAGGCGCAGTTGAAGCTCAAGCCCAGGCCGGATCGGGTCAAGGCCTCGCAGAAGCCCAGGACCCGCTCCCGGTTGACGGTCATGTTGTCGTCATAGAGGTTCAGGTGGCGGATGCCGTAGCGGCGGCGAAGAAGCCCGAACCATTCGATCAGATACTCGGCGCCGTGATACCGGTAGGAGCGCCCGAATACCGAGCGGTCGCAATAGGTGCATTGGAAGACGCAGCCGCGGCTGGTGACCGCGATCGTCCCCGGCGCATGCGGATAGCTGAACAGCGGCAGCTTGTAGCGGTCCGGGAAGCCGCGGAGCTTGCCGTAATCGGGAAACGGAAGCTGGTCGAGATCGGGCAGCTTCGCCCCCGGCCCCGAGGAAACGACCTCTCCGTCCACGCGGTAATGAATGCCGCCGACGCCGAACGGCGGTCGGCCGTCACGGTCCAGGATCTCCCGCAGGGCCTGCTCCCCCTCGCCCGCCACGGCCAGGTCGATCTCGGGGTATTCCCGCATCAGACGGGGCGCGAGCGCGGAGACATGGACGCCGCCGAAGACGGTCCGGAGGCCGGTTTCCTGCTTGACCCGCCGGGCCAGCCGGGCGGCGTCAAGGAAGCTCGAGGTCGTCACCGAGAAGCCGACGAAATCGGGCTTGTCCGCCCGCAAGCGGTCCAGGAAGCCCGCCTCCTCCTCCGGATAGGCGTAGAAATCCAGGATCTCCGCCCGGTGGCCGAAGCGCTCAACCCAGGCCGCCAGCGAGCAGAGGCCGATGGGCGGCATAATGTTGGCGATCCGGGACATGTCCTTCCGGTTCGGCTCCCAGTTCATGCCCAGGGGTTGGACGAGAACGAGACGGCCCATGTCAGTCCCTCACCCGCCGGCGGGACTTGAGAACGTAGTCCCAGAGCGGGCCTTTCAACCCCCGCCGATGCAAGGACGCGATGATGGCCTCGGTGCCGCCGGTGGGATAAATGCGGCTGATGTCGCCGCCGAACGAGCGCCGGATGCGGACATCGACATCCTCCCGTTGGACGAGGGAAGAAAAATAGAAGGTCTCCTTGAGGCTGTCCCAATCGTCCCCGATCAATCCCTCGCGCCGGGAGAGGCGCCAGATATCGGTGCCCGGGATGATCCGGATGCCGAGGAAGGCGAAAACGACGCTGTGGCGCAGGTCGTTGAGGTTGGCCAGCCCCTCATCGACCGTGGCCGCGGTCTCGCCCGGGGCGCCGAAGATGACATAATGGCCGTTGGCGATGTCGTGCTCGGCGAAGAGTTCGTTGCTCTCCGCGACCGCCGCCCAATCGAAGCCCTTGTTCAAGCCGGCCAGGGTGGAATCCGTCCCGGCGTCGGTGCCCCATTCGACGCAAGTCAAACCGGAGCGCTTGAGCAGGGCGATATCCTCCCGCCGCCAGCCCTTCTGAGGCCGGAAGAAGCCCGTCCAAGGGCAGTTCAGGCCGGCCCGGACGAGGCCCTCGGCCACCTCGAGGTAATGGCCCCCGGCATCGTTGAACACCGAATCGGTGAAGAAGAGATACTCGGCCTTGTGCCGGCCGATGAGCTCCCGGCATTCCTCGACGATCTCGGCGGCGGGCCGGCAGCGCAGGACCGGGCCCTCGAGAATCGGGTAGGAACAGTAGCCGCAGGCGTGGGGACAGCCCCGCTTGGTCTGGACGCTCATCAGGCCGCCGAACTGAAGGTAGTGCTCGACCAGCCGGGCCGGCCGCTCGGGGGCTCCGAAAGCCGCCATCCGGCCGCCGCGCGCGTCCCCGATCAAGCCGGGAGGAGGAAGCCGTCCGGCATCGAGGCCGTCCAGGAGCTCGACGAAAGTGGCCTCCCCCTCGCCCACGACTCCGTAGTCGGCCCCGGTCCGGCGGAGGAGGGCCTCGGGATAAAGCGAAAACCCGCTGCCGCCGAGGATCACCGGCGCGCGGGAGACGGTCCGAATGCGGGAGACCAGGTCGGCATAGAAGTCCACGTTGGAGGCGTAGTCGACGCCGTCGCAATTGTCCGTGTTGCGAATGGACAAGCCGATGACAGCGGCTCCCGACCGGCCCACGGCCTCCAACAGCCCTTCCCGGCCGTCCACCTGGACGTCGAGCTGAACGGTTTCGTGCCCGGCCGCCGTGCAGGCGCCCGCGATGTACCCGAGCCCGATGGGGTAGAGGGGAAAGGGCGCCCGGGTCGGGTTCGCGGAGATGAGAACGGCCTTGGCCATGCCCTATCCCCTTCTCACGCGGCCGGCGAAGCGGCCGTCCCGGCGCAAGACTTCCAGATAAAGCTTCCCCATTTTCAGTTCCTGGGATTCGTCGGCGTAAAACGTCCGCCAGGCGTAGTCGTACATCTTCTCCAGCTCGTCCGGCGTCATCCGTCGCGGCTGGAAGACGACCTGGTCGCAGGTGTACTCCTCGTATCGGTCGCTCAAGATGCGGCCTTCCTCCGCCAGCCGGTTCCGGATCGGCGACTGGGCGAAGGGCGTCATGATGGTGAACTCGGCCAGGTCCAGGTTGATCTCCAGCAGGAAATCCACCAGCCTCTTGATGCCGTCGACGTCCTGATCGTCGGTTCCCAGGATGACCGTGGCCTCGACCCGGATGCCGTGCTCATGGTACCGCCGGATGCGCCGCCGGATGGTTTCGGACGTGTCGAAGACGGCCTGGTAGACGTACCAGCAGCCGGCCTGACGGGCCAGGTCCAGGAGATGGTCTTTCTCCTCGATCGGATGGCTGACCCAGGTCTTGCGGAGCGGCGCCAGGGCCTTGAACAGATCCTCCTCCCAACGCGCGTCCTGGGCCAGGGAATTGTCGACGATGAACAGCCGGTCGTTGTCGATGGACGCGATCTCCTCCACGACCCGGTCCAACGGGCGGGGCCGGAACATCTTGCCCCCCAGATAGCCCGTGCAGCAGGGAAAACAGTTGAACCGGCATCCCCGGGAGGCGTGAACCAGGTCGGCCATCCGGACACCCCGGTAAATGTAGGCATCCTTGTCCAGGATCTCCCGCCGCGCCGGGCCCACCTGATTGAGGTCCGGGTACTTATGGAGATAGTCATAGACCGGCTTGAGTGATCCGCTCCGGGCGTCGGCGACGACTTCCTCCATCCGGCCTTCGGCTTCGCCCAGGAAAACGGCGTCGAACCGGCCCTCAAGCTCGCCATGATGGAGAGTGACGGCGATGCCCCCCGCCAGGACGGGGATGCCGCGGCGGCGGTAGGCCTCCGAGATCTCCAGGGCGTGCGGCAGCTGGGCCGTCAGCATGATCGACAAGGCGACCAGTTCGGGACTGTCGTCGAGAGCCAAGGGGCTGACGTTGGCGTCGACGAACTCGATCTCGACTTCGGACGGCAAGGCTGCGGCAAAGACGACGGGCCCGTGGGGCGGCAGGTGGAAGGGGGTTTGGTGCCGCAGCTTGCGCCAGCGCGGATAGATGATTTTCCATTTCATGGCTGATCAAGGCTCCCGGAGTGCCCGGCCGCCCCGACGGACGGCCCTAGGGCGAGGAAGATGTCATCGAGCGTTTCCACCGGCTCTCCCGAGCCGAGGCGAATTCCGCCCGTCTCCGAAATCTCCAAAGCGAGGCGTCGCGGACGATTCGCGGCATCCGGTTCGAGCACGATGACCGCGGCGCCTTCCGGCCCGGGCGGAGCCCAGGCCGGACGGATTTCCAGCCAGCCCGCCAGCATCGCCTCGGCGCACCCGTTTTCCAACTCCGCCGCCGCCGCGACCAGGGCGGCCCGGCCACGGCCCCCTTCGCCGTCCAGGATGTAAGTCGGGCCCATCCAACCGAATTGAGAGGCGCACTCCCCGATGACGATGTTCGGGAGAGTGTAGGAAAAGAGGTTGGGGCTGGCCAGCTCGGGCGCGGCCAAGGTCGTCGCATAGAAGGCTTCGTCGGTATCGAACGACCCGTATTGCCCCGAGAGGATGAGGCCGATGGCGCGGCGGGGGTCGCCGGGCCGAAAACCGGCTTCGCGGGCGGCGGCGAAGATGGCGGCGCAGCCGATCTGGGTGTATTCGTCGAAGCGGCCGAAACGGGGAAAGCGCTCCGCGATCATGCGCCCGATGTCCCGGTCGGGAAGCTCCCACGTCCGCTTCCCGTCCGGCGCCTGGCGGCGGGAGATGACGGCCGCTCCCGTCACGGCCGCGATCACGCCTCGCCTCCGTCGGTTCGTTCCAGAACCACGACGGCGTTGACGCCGCCGAAGCCCGAATTGGCGTTCAGGATGACGCCGCTTCCCAGGCTCTGCTTCCCGCCGGTGACGCGGCCCGCGGCCCGGGGCTCGGGCGTCCGCAGGCCCGCCGTCGGGGGGACGGAACCGGACTCCAAGGCGCGGGCGCAGACGATGGTCTCAATGCCCCCGGCGGCGCCCAGTGTATGGCCCAAGGCGCCCTTGATGGAGAATACGGGGAAGCGGCGGTTCCCGAACACGGTTTCGATCGAGGTCAACTCCATGGCGTCATTATAGACTGTTCCCGTGCCGTGGGCGCAAAACGCGCCGACCTCATCCGGATTCCGGCCGGCCAGATCGAGAGCCGCCCGGATGGCGGCGGACAGGCCGCGTCCGTCCCGGGCCGGGGCGGTGATGTGATTGGCGTCGTTTGTCACGGCCCAGCCCGTAAGGCGGGCCATCGGCCCCCGGCCCGCTTCCCGGGCGTACGCCCGGCCCGCCAACAAGCAGGCGGCGGCGCCGTCGCCCAGGATCAAGCCGTCCCGGGCATCGTCAAAGGGGCGGCAGACGCCGGGACTCAAGGCGTTCAAGGCCGAGAAGCCGACGGAGCTGAACCGGGATACGATATCGGCCGCGACGACCAGGACGGAACGGCTGCGGCCGTCGGCGACCATGCGGGCGCCGGCGGCCAGCCCCACGGTCGACGAGGCGCAGGCGGCGGAGGCTTCCCGCAGGTCCGCGTCCGGCCAGCCCAGGACGTCCCGTATCCAACGGCTGTAATGCCGCGGCAGGAAGGGAAAAACGGCTCCGGCCGCCCGGCCGCTTTCGACGTACTCGGCGTTGCCCTTGACCCCGGCCCAAATGATGGTCTGAACGGGGGGAAGCTCCCGCAAAGGAGACAGAATGCGCCGCAGGAGCGCCTGGGTCAGGTTTTCTCCGGCCCGCCGCTCCGCCTCGGGAATCCCGACGCAGGCGGCCATCGGCGTGACGAGGCCGGTGGGATCGAAGCGCCGGATGCGGGAGGCTCCGGACCGTCCGTCGTTCAAGGCTTCCTGGAGCGCGGCCCCGCCGCCCAAAGCCGTCTCGGCCTCGCCGGCCAGAAGGAGGATATCAGTCATGCCGGCCGCCCAAGCGGCCCAAGCGCCATTCCCGCCGGAGCCGCAGAAAATAATCGGGCCAGAGAAGGCACAGGGCGTCGTCCTTGTCCAAAAGAAGCTGGACCGTCCGGGCCGTCGCGACGAGGCGATTGTCCGACTGCCTCCGGATGACGTAGACGTGGTCGAGCCGGACGGCTTCCGTCCAAACCATGTCCGTATCGATCGACATCGTGTCGCCCAGCACGAGCGGAGAGCGGTATTCGATCTCCAGCCTGACGATAGGCGCCTTCAGGCCCTCGCGGTAGAAATCCGAGTAATCCAGACCGTGGGCCCGGCCCACTTCGACCCGGCCGTCCTCCAGGAACTCCGGATAGCGGCCGTGCCAGACGACGCCCATCGGATCCACTTCCTGAAAGCGGACCGCGCGCAAAGCCCGGCCGCGCAAAGGCGGCGGGGCGTCCGGAGGGGCGGGCGAAACGCATCCCCGGCCGCGCCGCGTCAGCATCATCCTCTCCCGCCCGCCGTGTCGGCGGAAAATTCGTATTTCGCCGCCGTCTCTCCGCCGAGCAGGATCTTCGCCGCGACGGTGATCCCGGCCGCCCCCGCCGGCCGGGAAATCCGGATCTGGCATTCGAGAGGGACGCCGGGACGGACGGGCTTCATGAACCGGGCCCGCTTGATGGACCGGAACACGAGATCGCGTTCCAGCGCCGCCGTCGCGAGAAGGAAGCCGGCATAGATGAGAGCGACTCCCGGAACGATCGGGTGGCCGGGGAAATGGCCGTTGAAGCCGATAAAATCCGGGTCGAACCGCAGGCGGGCCCGCCAGGCCCCCTCCCCGTCGGCCTGCAGGCTCTTGACGGCCCGGACAATGCCGCGGCCCATGCGGTCGCTGGCCCCGGGCGGAAAGACGGGCGGCCTCTCCGTTTCGGGCGGCGCCGGGCAGGCCGCCTCGGCCTCGGGAGGAAGCCAGGATTCGGCCTTGAACAGGGTCATTTCCGCCCGGGCGACCCAAGCGCCGTCCCGGAGGACCTCGCCTTCGACCCGGTTGATTTCGTTCATTTCCAGGGTGTTCCAGGCAACGAGACGCACCATGTCGCCGGCCGCGACCGGCTTCCGGAATCGGACATGATCCATCCCCACCAAATAGCCGTGGACCTGGCTGCCGTCCATTTTGCCCAGGGTATGGGCCCGATGGACGGCGCACAGCTGGGCCAGCATCTCGATCAAGAGCAAAGGGACGACCGTCCCATCCGCCCGGGCCAGGACGCTCCCGCGCGGGATGCGCATCTGCAGCGTGATTTTCTCGTCGTCCAACCGGGCCGTCCCCCGGAGGAACCGCATCGGCCCCCGGTGCGGCAGCCGATGATCCGCGTCGACGGTGTGGACGTTCCCGACCGGGATGATCTTTTCCCAGCAATCCTGGTCCGGGGCCAGGGGATCGCCTTCGCGAAGCCCGGCCAGCGCCCGGCAGCCCGAGCACGCCGTCAGGGAAGGGCAGATCCGGCAGAAGCCTTTGACCGACATCTTCGCGTTTCGCAGGCCGGCCAGGAGAGGATTGTCCGCGACGATCTTCGTCAAGGCGGCCGAGCGGACGTTGCCCAGTTTCGACCCGAAGCCCAGGCAAGGCTTCACCTCGCCCTCGGAAGTCACCGCCAGCGAGGTTCGGACGCGCTCGCAGCCGAAAAGATCCGGGAACACGCCCAGCCGCCGGGTCAGACGCCGGAGCTCCTCCGGAAGGCGGGGCGGTTCCAGGCGGAAAGACCGGCCGTCCGCCCGCCAGGTCCGCTCCAGGGACGGAAGGAAGCCGCGGCGAAGCGCCCAGCGCCACAGCTTGTCCGTTTCGGGCCCGCCAAGCGAGGCCGGGATGCGAATCCCCAGGACGAGGCCGGGGCGGGGATATCCGGCGGACGCGAGAAGATCCAGGCCGCTCGGCCAGCGATCCCGCGACAGGGGCGCGGGACGGCCCGAAGGCCAGCGCAGGATGACGTGCCCGCCCAGGCCGGCCAGCTCGCCGGCCGCGGCCCGGTTCAGCCGCCGGCCGTCGGTGATGACGACGAATCGCCCGCCCAGCGACCGGATACGCCGAAGAAGCGTCCAAATCTCCGGATCGGCGAGCGCCCCGCCGCGATCCCGGATGATGAAGCGGCGAGCACCCAGCGCCGCGGCCTGTCCGGCCACGTCGGCCCATTCCGCCGGCGAAAGAGCGCCCGGCCGCCGGAGACCTCCCCACTCGACTTCCAGAGTCGGCCAGATGTGTTCGCGGACCGCAGGCTCGGCCCCGGCTTCATCCGGGCCGCCGGGCCAGTCCTGATTGCCGCCGCAGCTTTGAAGTTTCATTTTGATCGCCGCCTTCTGTGACCGCCTCGGTTTTGGGCTCTCCCAGCTAGGCCTCGTCGAGCGACTCCCGGAAAATCTTCTCGACCCGCCGGCGCAAGGAGCGGACCGACTGGACGTCCGCGCCCGAGGGAATGACCGGCGGGTGGAAGGTCAACGTCACCCGGCTCGGGCACAAGAACCGCGACCGGTATCCGCCCAAAAACTGCGTGCCCTCGATGGTCACGGGCACAACCGGAACGCGGTTCCGCGCCGCGATGAGAAACGCGCCTTTGCCCAGGGGCTGCAGACGCCCCGTGCGCGACCGGTGCCCCTCGGGGAAAAACAGGAGGCTGGCGCCCGAGGCCAGGGTCCGGCCGGACTCACGGAGAAAGTCCGCGCACGTCAGGCTCTCGACGTCCAGGTAGCCGGCCCAGCGCATGAAGATGTTGAAGACCGGCAGACGGAACGGCCAGGAGCGGATGGCGATGATCGTCTGGTCGGCCGGCAGAAAACCGCAGAAGAAAACGTCGGTGAAGGAATAGTGATTCATGGCGTAGACGCAGGGTTCCACGCCCCGGACCTTGTCCCGGTCCACGATGCGGAACCGCACGATCGGCCAGGCCAGCCGGATCGACATCCGGCCGTAGAACTGGATGAACCGGCGGACGGCGCGACGGAAGCGGACGGGGTCCCAGGCCCCGTCCATGAGCAGCAGGATCGGCAAAACGCCGAAGATCAGGCCGATGGTGGCCAGGATGTACCCGCTGCCGAAAGCGGAAGTGAGGAGGATGAGCCCCAGACCGCCCCGCTTTTTCCCAGGATCGTTTGCCATCCGCCGATTCCGCGCCCCCGGCTTCACCGCTCAGGCAGCTTGATGTTGAGGGCCTTGGCCTTTTCCTCGACGTAGTCGCAGAAGTTCTGGACCGTCCGGATGGACCGGATCTTTTCTTCGTCCGCCGTCCGGTCAAAGGTGAAGCCGAACCGGGACTGCAGCTCGACGGCCAGGTCGACCATGTCCAGGCTGTCCAGCCCCAGGTCCTCGAAGAGGGTCGCTTCCGGGCGGACCTTGCTTTCGTCCTGTTCGAAGAATTCGACGAAGATATCCTTTATCATCTCGTAAATGCGGGCGTCGCTCATGCGGTGTACTCCTTTATGACGAGAACGGCGTTGATGCCGCCGAAGGCGAAGCTGTTCTTGATGAAGCACCGGATCGGGGCCTCCAGGCCCTCGCGGGGAACGTGGTTCAGGCCGGCCGCCTCGGGGCAGGGATCGTCCAGGTTGAGGGACGGCACGAGCCGGCCGCGCCGCATCATCTCCAGGCCGCCG
>JAQULS010000100.1 GCA_028749235.1 Acidobacteriota bacterium
CCGTTTCCCCCGACGAGGTTGCCGCCCTTATTGAACACCTCGACCTTTGTAATCTGGGGGATTACGCTTGGAGAGCAATTGTCTTGAGCCGTCACCGTGATTTTGTTCGCTTTATTGCCGTTGCCCTTTCCATATGTCACGCATTCCGGAGCGGAAACGTAAATTGTCGGAACGAGGGTATCTTCAACGGCGACAGTCTGAGATTGAGTTGATACATTTCCGGCTCGATCAGTGAATGCCCATTGGATGGTGTAAATGCCTTGCTCCAGGTACTGGAGGGGATCGTTCGTGGTCCCTATGATCGTACCGTCGCAGATATCCGTGGCGGTCGGCGGCGTCGTGATTTGGATTGAGCATTGATCCGATTTCGCCGGCAAGCTCGAGACATCGGGCAGCGGCGGCGTCGTGTCGGCGACATGTACGACAAAGGATGTCGGGGTCGCTTGATTGCCCGCCGCATCTTCAGCCCGGCATGTTACCGTTGTGTCGCCCAGGGCGAATGGCGAACCGGGTGCCGGGGTGCAGGTCACGATAACGTTTTCATCGAAGTCGTCGGTCGCCGTTGGCGGAACGTAGTCGACGACGGCTCCGGCCGAAGAAGCCGCCTCAGCGGTTACATCCGCATGGGCCGCAATGACGGGCGGATTATTGTCAATACCGAGGGGCGCGTTTTGCCACGAAAAATAGGGATAGCTTGCTCCTTCTTTTATTTTCCATATATTGACGAAATCCCAGCCCAAGAAGGTGGCCTGCTGTTTCATTTCCGCGGTCGTCTTTCCAATTCCCCCCTCACTGGCGGACCGACCGGAGGTCTCCAAATCCCAATAAGAACTGAATGTAAAGTCCGTATTGTAATAGTCGCTTCTCGAGCCGACCAACCCGCCGCCCTGAGTGACATTCCCGGTTGAATATGAATTCTCGATGGTCCCCCATCCCCTTTCATTATTGCCGACCAATCCGCCGCCGCCTCCCCAAGCCGGTACGTTCAGATTCCCGGATGCATATGAATTCGTAATAAATCCAGAACCAAAACCGCCATAAAAATTGCCGACCAATCCACCCACGCTTATTCCGGACAAACTGACATTGGCACAGGAATTTCTTATGGTGGAGTAATAAAGCCAGCCGACCAATCCTCCTATGGCATAATAATTGCCGGTCACAATTCCGGTCGCATAACAATTTTCTATCATTCCAGGACCGGATGCGGAACTGGAACTCTGGCCGGCCAACGTCCCGACTATGGCATAGCCGCTCACGTTGGCGTTGACTAAGCCGACGTTGCTTATAGTACCGTTATTAAAGGCAAATAATCCCACCACATACTCGGACGGCCTGTTTATGAACAAGTTGATTATTTTATGATTTTGTCCATTAAAAGTCCCCGTAAATGCGGAAGCCTGTCCGACAGGCGCAAACCCGGCTCCGGCGTTCCAAGCGACGGTTTCGGAGCAATCAACATCATTCATCAAAATATAAGATGCCGCCGGGTTATTGTTCATCGCTTGGAGCTGAGAACAATTGACGATTTGATAAGGATTTGCGGGCGTTCCGTCGCCTCCGGCAAAACCCGGGGCTTGGCTTGAAAGCATGGGGACAAAAGCCAGGGAAAAAACGACGAATACCAGCCAGGCCAGTCTTTTCATTTTGATATCTCCTGGCCCATCATTCTGCGGCTTCCTTGTCAGGGTTGTATCCGCGTCATGGTCAGGATTGTGTTTTGTTTAGCTCTCGAAAGATCTTCCGTCAGGCGGAGCGCCCTCTTCATGCGCGCATACGGCCCGCGCGGGCGGAGGAGAGAGAATAACGGCCCTAGTCTTTATGCCTCTGGATCCCGGCTTGATGGCGCTGCTGGATCTCATCCGCGGACAGGGCTCGATCGTAAATCGCCACCTCGTCGATCGAACCGTCGAACTTCCAATCCGGCTGGCCGTAGTTGGAGCCCGAGCCGATTCGCAGCGGCTCGTTCGGCCGGGAAAGGATCGATTGGGTGATGGCCCCCGTTTTCACCAAAGTCCCGTTCACATAAATGCTGACGCTCTTGGATGAATAGACGACGCCGACCACATGATACCAGGTGTCCGCCTGAAGCGCCGTATCGGCCATGATGCCGTCGATGCTCCAGTCCCCTGATTCGCCATAATACGTGTGAGTGTGTCGGACCCCGCATTGCAGCCGGCCTTGAGCATTCAAGAACAAGGCATAGCCGACTCCATCATAGGTATAGCCGCCCTTCGCCATGATCACCTGAAGAGAGGGGCCCTGGCGCGAAGTCTTGATCCAGGCTTCCATCGTCAGCTCGTGCAGGATATCCAGGAATGCGTCGTTTTTCGGCGCCGGCTGGAAATTCTCCAGCCTCCAGACTTCGGGCCTCCTCGGCCCGGCGTGGAAGACGATGCTCTTCCCGTCGGGATGAATGCCCAGCCCGGAAGAGCCGTCGCCGAAAGCCATATCCGAAGCCAGAAGGCCGATCTTCCGGGGCTCTTGATCCCGTGGCGAGATCCGCCACAGCTCCAGCCTGGAGGCGAACCGGGCGATTTCGATCGCCTTGGCGAACAGCAGGTATTGCCCGTCCGGCGTCCATACCAGCCCGTCGCGCCGGATGGTTTCGCGGCCGTTCAGGCGAAGGATCTCGTGAGCGTCCGCGCCCTGGGTCGTCATGGTCCAGAGTCCGTCCGAGGATCCGATCCCGGCCGGAGATCTGATCGTGAAGGCCAAGGCCTGTCCGTCCGGGGAGAGAGTCAGGTTGTTGATATCCGCTCCCGCCGGGGCGTGATATATATCCCGCTCGCTTCCCGTGGCCCAATCGCGCCGCAGAACGAGGGCGGCTTTATCAGCAGAGGCAAAACCGGCCCGGGTCAGAAAAAGGGACTTCCCGTCAGGGGTCGATCGGCCGCCCAGCCTGTCCGCTTCGGGATTGCTCGACAGGATGGGGCTGGAATCTCCGGTCCGGGCATCGATCATGTAGAGCCCCACATGACGAATCGCCTTATCCGACCCGGAAACGAAGAGGGCTTGCCCGTTCGCGGTCCAGCGCGGAGTCCGCAAGCTTTCCAGGTCGGAGGGGACCGGAAGCACGCGCTCTTCCCCGGTCTGGGGCGAGCGGATGTAGAGGAGCCATCGGTCACCGGTCCTATTCGAGAAGTAGGCCAAAGATCGGCCGTCCGGGGAGAAAAGCGGATATTGGCTCGTGCCGATGGAGCGCTCGCTGATCCGGGCCGGCGCGGTCAGCAACTGCCACGCGGCGGGATCAAGCGCGGCCGTGTAAGCGTCCGTTCCGCCGCTCTCGACGGCATAGAAGAACGACCCGTTTTGAGTGAAGCCCAGGGGCTCGACCTGCCCCAGCTCCGCTTTAACCGGCTCGGGTGTTCCCGCCGGCTTGCCGTCCGCGACCCGGATGAGCCAGGCTCCCCATTGGACGTTGCGATCGCTGGCGAAGAGGACGCTCTTTCCGTCGGGCGCCCAGCCGAGCAGCCGATCGTCGGCGGGATGCTGGACCAGAGGAACCTCTTGGCTCCCATCGGCCGCCAACAGAAAGATATCGCGATTTTCCGAATCTTCCCGCGGCGGATAATCGTAAACGATGAAGCGGCCGTCCGGAGAAAAGGCGCGAGGATGGGGCCGGCGCGAGCCCGCCGTTTTCAGAATCCGGACCGAGCCGTCGACGACGGAAATCGACGCGATCTGGTTGGTTTCTATCCCGCTGCTTTTATCTCTCGCGGTGAACGCGGCGGCGAGGCGGGCACCATCCGGCGACCAAGCGCCAAGCTCGATGCCGCTCAGGTGCTCGTCTCGATAAAGTACGCGCTGGCCGAATCCATCGGTTCCTATCAGCCGCAAGTCACAGAAGACGTCTTCCGTGATCCAGGCGTAGGCCACTTGTTTGCCTTCGGGGGAGATGATGGAGCGATCGGCGGGGTGTTGACGGCGATCGGAATTCTTGGTCAGATCGCGCGTCTCTCCGGTGGCCAGATCCCGGAGCGCGATGTTGGCGGTAGCCTGGTTGGTGAAAGAAAGGTATCGTCCGTCCCAGGACGGCGCGCCCTCGGCGTTCACCTCGGGCCCCGCCCACACCCGGCGCATGACCGGGTACAAGTTTCCGGGCTGGGGACTCAGCGCGGCCAAGCGTGCCCGGGCGGCGGCCGCCGCCTCCTTCTGATCGGCGAATTCCCGAGCCACCCGCTCGTAAGCCCGGCGCGACTGCGGGTCGCCCAGCTTCTCATAGCACTGGCCCAGACGAACCAGCGCTTTGGCCGCCACGGCCCGCTGGCCGCCATTGGCCAGCTTCTGATACTGGAGGATCGCGCCTTTCAAGTCGCCGTCAATCGTCTCCGTCTTGATGGCGGCCTGGAACGCCACCTCCGACTGAACATCCCCGGCCTGATCCGCCGGAAGGCCGGACGGCTGGGCCGCCCAAAGCAGCGCGGCGGCAAGAATCGGAATCACAGGTCTCACGCGGCGGGCTCCCAACCCATGAGGATACGAATCCATTGTCAGGCTCGTATGCGCGCGAGGGTCATGATTGGGTTTCATTTTCAGCCGTCGAAACGGTATCCCAAGCCTCGGACGCTGACGATATGCCGCGGATGGGAGGGCTCGGGCTCAATCTTCTTGCGCAGGGTGACGACATGGTTGTCGACCACGCGGTCGGTCACGAACGCGCCGGGCCCCCAGACCAGGTCCAGGAGCCGATCCCGGCTCAGCACCTTGCCGGCGTTGCGGACGAGCGCGGTCAGCAGCTTGAACTCATAGGCCGTCAGCTCGACCGGCAAGCCGGCGCGCCGCAGCTCGCAGCGCTCGAAATCCACCTCCGCGTCGCCGAACCGAAAGACGGGCGGCTCGTCGCCCGTCCCCCGGCGGAGCGCCGCCTGGATCCGGGCCCGCAGCTCGCGCGGGCTGAAGGGCTTGGTGATGTAGTCGTCGGCGCCCATTTCCAGCCCCAGCACCTTCTCCGCTTCCTGGACTCTGGCGGTCAGCATGATGATCGGCGTTTTCGAGCCTTCCCGGCGCAGGGCGCGGCAGACCTCGAAGCCGTCCAGGCCCGGCAGCATGAGGTCCAATAGGATCAGGTTGAAGGCGCCCTTTTGGGCCCGCGCCAGGGCGCTCTTCCCGTCCGCTTCGATCTCCACCTCGTAGCCCTCGTTCTTCAGGTCGACCCGAAGTCCGAACGCGATCGCGGGATCGTCTTCCACGACCAGAATGCGCTTCATGCTTTTTTCTCCAGCGGCAGGAGGATGGTGAACGTGCTGCCCTTGCCGGGCTCGCTTTGCAAATGGATCTCGCCGTCGTGGGCCTCGACGATGTGGCGGGCCAAGGCCAAACCGATGCCGGTTCCTTGGATATGGGCCGCCCGGGAGCCGGACCCGCGGACGAACCTCTTGAAGACCGCCTTCTGCTCGGAGGCGGGGATGCCCATGCCCTGGTCCCGAACGCGAATGGCCAAACGGTCTCGTTCGCGCGCCGCCTCAACCCAGACGGTGGGGCATTCCGGCGAATACTTGACCGCATTGTCGAGCAGGTTCCGCAGCGCCAGGCCGAGGGACTCGCGATCGGCGTGGATCCGCGGAAGCCCGCCGGCGAGATGCAACTCGATTCGGTAGCCTCGGGCCGCGGCCTTCTCCTGGAATTCGGCCACCACGCCGCCGAGCCATGCGCCCGGATCGAGCGGCTCGAAATGATAGCGAAGCGTGCCCGCCTCGATGCGGCCGAAATCCAACAGGGACTCGACCAGCTTCTGCAGCCGCTCGGTCTCTTGGGACAGGATATCATAGGACTTCCGCCGATCTTGGTCATCGGGAATTCGGTCCTTGGCCAGCATCTCCGAGAGCTGGCGCAGCGACGTCAGCGGGGTCCGGAACTCGTGCGACACGGCGGACACGAACTCGGATTGAAGGCCGGCCACGGCCCTCTCGCGTTTGATGGAGCGGATGATGGAGAAGGAGCCGGCCAGCAAGGTCAAAGCCAAAACCGCGAACCCCCCGTACAGGAGGCGGCGGCGCCCGGACACGTCCGCGGCGACGGCGCCGGGATCGGGACTGGTGGCGTGGAGGGTCCCGGGGAGCCTGGTCTCGGCCGCCGTCCGCACGGCCCGCGGGCCGCTTTTGTTGAACGAGCCGAGGATCACCAGGCCGTCGGCGTCGATTAAAGCGCCTTGAACCTGCCGTCCCTGCAAAGCCGCCGTCCACTTCGAGCCGAGGTGATCGGGTCCCGCCAGGACGACGGTCAGCCGGTCCGAAGTCCCCGTCCAGACGGCCAGAACCGGCCGTTCGTTGATTTTAAGGATCCGGCGCCCTTTCGACTCCGGCTCGGTCCGCCACTGCTCGTATATCCTATCCGCGGCGATCGAGAGCGCATGCCTGTCTTGTTCCTGCTCCGTCGAAGGGACCGCTCCCAACCAGCGCTGGGCCTCACCGCGATAGAACTCCCAGGCCGGCCGGAGAAGGCGCCAACGTCCGCTCCAAAGGGAGGCCCGCAGGAGCGCGGCCTCCGCGGCCAGTTCGCGGCCTCTCCCCATCGCCTCGAAAACGGAGCCGCGGGCTTCCCGCGCCAGGAGCTCCGCCGGAAGCCCCAGGACCGGCGTGGCGCCCAGCCGCGCCAGCTCGTCGTAGACGCGGAGGGCCTCCTCGGGCCGGCCGATCTTGCGGAGGTTCCTCCCCAAACGCAGCCAAGCGCCGGCCCTCACCCCGGCCTCCGGGGATCGGGCCAGCTCCCGGAAGACGGCGGCCGCCTTGGCCGGATCATTGCGCTGGTGCTCCAGCGCCTCGCCCGCGGCGAAAACCGCCGCCGACGGCTCCGCTGCGTCGGGAAGCGTGGAGAAGTAGAGCAGTCCGCCGATCGGGAAGGCGTCGACGGCGCTTTTCGTCCCCTGCATGATCCATATGCCGTCCGGCGGCGCTTTCGCGCCGGGTCCGGAAACGAACCCGAGATAGCCTTCAAGCTCCGTCAAGTCCCTCTGCATCGCAACGGCCATCTGGTCCACCGCCAGCTCCAAACGATCCCGGAAGCGCTGACCCTCGAGCGCCCGATCCTGTCTCAGCCATTGCCAGCCGAGCCAGCTCAGGGCGCCGGCAAGGACAAGCATGAGGCAGAGAAAGACTGCCAGGGTTCGGCCGGGCGGCCGGAGCCAGCGGGTTATGCCCATAGGTTGTCTCGCCATCGGCATCGACTCCGGAGGATATACCCGGCCACGTCAGGATCGAATGAGACTTGCGTCAGGATTCTGTTTCGCCGCCTAAAAAACGGCCCTTCTTGCCAAGGAGGATAGTCCCGGCCGTAAGGCCTTGTCAATCTTTCGGGCGTATGCCGATGAAGTTATAAAGCCTGGCGTCGGTGCGGCGGTCGCGGCGCCAGGAGAGCAAATCCGGCGAGCAGTGGGTGCAAACGCCGGCCGCGGAGATGCGGGAGGCCGGGACGCCTTCCGCCTCGAGCCGGGCCCGGTTTGCGGCCGGGAGGTCGAGGGTGAAGCGGTCCGGGCTTCCGGCGACAGGGCGTAGGGCTTTCCCCCATTCCGGACGTCCGGGATGCGGTTCGGCGACGTCCCGTCCCACTTCATAGCAGCCCGGCCCGATGCAGGGCCCCATGGCGGCCCACAAATCCCCCGGGCGCGAGTCGAAGCGTTCGCGAAGCGCCGCGACGGCCGCCGCAGCGATCCCTATCGCCGTGCCCCGCCATCCGGCGTGAACCGCGGCGATGGCCCGCCGCTCCTCATCGACGAGAAAAAGCGGCAGGCAATCCGCCGTCTTGATGACCAGGAGAAGCCCCGGCGTGTCCGTAATCAGCGCGTCGCCGGGAGTCCCGTCCGGCAGGGCGTCGGTGACGGCCAAGACGGCGGCCGAATGAATCTGGCCGAGCAGGACGGGACGCAGTCCATGGGCCGCGGCCAGCGCGGACAAGTCCGCTTCGCCGAACCGGCGCGTTCCGAACCCATGGAGGAGCCAGGGGATTTCGCGCAGAGCGGAGTCGGTCGTGAAGGCATTCATCTTTTGATATGATATCTCTTGGGAAGGGATTTTTAAATGCAGAACATCTCCAAGAGCCGCCTGGCCGCCGGAATCGCCGTCTTCATCCTCATGGTCGTCGTCATAGCCGCCGCGGCCGACTCCGCCGCCCAGCGCCCGCGGCTCCGGGAGCTGGGGCTCAAGACCGGGATCCTCGTACCCGGCCCGCTCAACGCCGTCACCGACGTGGAGGGCGTTCTGGTCGGGCAGGTGACGCTGATCGAGGGCCGGGATATCCGCACCGGCGTGACGGCGATCCTCCCACACGGCGGCAATATCTTCCAGGACAAAGTGCCTGCCGCGATCCATGTCGCCAACGGCTTCGGCAAGCTGACCGGCTCGACCCAGGTCGCCGAGCTGGGCGAGATCGAAACGCCCATCATCCTGACCAACACCTTGAGCGTCCCGGAGGCGGCGGCTTCCGTCCTCGACTACGTCCTCCGCCAGCCCGGCAACGAAGCCGTGCAGTCGGTCAATCCGGTCGTCGGCGAGACCAATGACGGGTATCTCAACGACATCCGGTCCCGGCGGGTGACGAAGGAGCACGTCCTGGCGGCCATCCGCGCCGCCCGAAACGGCCCGGTCGAGGAAGGCGCCGTCGGCGCCGGGACCGGCACGATGTGCTACGGATACAAAGGCGGGATCGGGACCTCTTCGCGCCGGCTCGACGCCGCCTCCGGCGGCTGGACCGTGGGCGTGCTCGTCCAAACGAACCACGGCGGCGTGCTGCAGATCGCGGGCGTTCCCTTCGCCGGCGGGCTCCGGCCGCCATCCGCCGGCGTTCAAGCCGCCGCCCTTGAACCTCCGGCCGAGGGATCCTGCATGATCGTCGTGGCCACGGACGCGCCGCTCGACGCCCGGAACCTCGGCCGCCTGGCCCGGCGCGCCCTGCTCGGCATCGCCCGGACGGGCGGCTATTACGCCAACGGCAGCGGCGACTACGCCATCGCCTTCTCGACGGCCAAGGATGTCCGCATCCCCTACCGGGCTTCGGGGCCGACGCAAACCGTCACCGTTCTTCGCAACGACGCCGTGTCGCGGCTCTTCCTGGCCGCGGCCGAAGCCGCCGAGGAAGCCATCCTCAACTCGCTCTGCAAGGCCGTCCGCGTCGAGGGAAAAGACGGCCATACGGCGGAGCCTCTTCCCCTCGAAAGAATAGGGGTACAGTTACCGAAATAGGGATTTCGGTAACTGTACCCCTGGTCTGCCGATTGACTTTAAGGCGAGAATTCGTATAATTCTCCTACTTCCCAGACGGGAGGAGGTGAATTTAGTGGCTTTTGTCGTCATTGATGAAGGTGAATCGCTGGAGAGCGCACTGAAGCGCTTCAAGCGCAAAGTGCAGCAGGAAGCGATCATCAAGGAGATCAAGAAGCACTCCGTGTACTTCAAGCCTGGCGAAAAGAAGCGGATGAAGGAAGCCCAGGCCCGGAAGCGGATGCGCCGCCGGATGAAGCGTGAAAAAGACCTCGAATATTGACGAATCATCCTCCCGACTCTACCCCGTCTCCACGTAAACCCGACTGGTTGAAGGTTAAGTTCCCCTCGCAGGATGGCTATTTCTCCGTCTCGGCCATCCTGCGAGAGCACGGACTGAACACCATCTGCAGCAGCGCCCTGTGCCCCAACCGGGCCGAGTGCTGGACCGAGCGGACGGCGACCTTTCTCATCCTGGGGGACGTCTGCACCCGGAATTGCGGCTTTTGCGCCGTGGCCAAGGGAGTCCCCCTCCCGCCGGCGCCGGACGAGCCCGAACGGGTGGCGGAAGCGGCCGCCTCGCTCGGCCTGCGTTACGTCGTCGTCACCTCGGTCACCCGGGACGATCTGACGGACGGCGGGGGAGCCCATTTCGTCCGGGTCATCCAAGCGCTTCGCTCCCGCATTCCCGGCGTCAGGGTGGAAACGCTCGTCCCCGACTTCAACGGCGAGGAAGCCCCGCTTCGCGCCGTTCTGGACGCCGCTCCCGACGTCCTGGCCCACAACATCGAGACCGTCGAGTCCCTCTACGCCCGCATCGGCCGCCCGGCGGCCGGCTATCGCCGGTCCCTCGAGGTCTTGCACCGGGCCAAAGCCCTGGGCCCCTCCGTGACCAAATCGGGGCTCATGATCGGCCTGGGCGAAACCGGGGACGACCTGGCGCGCACGATGGCCGACCTGCGCGCCGCCGGCTGCGAGCTCCTGACCATCGGCCAATACTTGCAGCCCTCAAAGCGCCACGCCCCCGTGGCCCGCTACTGCGAGCCCGCCGAGTTCGAAAGCCTGCGCCGCGAGGCTCTCGGCCTCGGCTTCGCCGGCGTGGAATCCGGCCCCCTGGTCCGCAGCTCCTACCGCGCCCACAAGCTTCAGGCCGGAAGCCCGGCCGCCGTTCCAAGCCAAGCCTGATCCCATGCGGTATCTTGTCTTCAGCGACATCCACGGCAACCTGGAAGCCCTGGCCGCCGTCCTCCATCTGGCCGAAAAAAAGCGCATCGACCACTACGTCTGCCTGGGCGACCTGGTCGGCTACGGGGCTTCGCCGAACGAAGTCATCCGGGTCATCCGCCGGCTCAAGCCCCTGTCCATCATCCGCGGCAACCACGACAAGGCCGTCTTCGGCCGCGAATCGATCGAGTCCTTCAATCCCATCGCCGCGGCGGCCATCCGCTGGACCCGCAAAACGGTGACCAAGGCCAGCCACGACTTCCTGCACACCCTGCCGCGCGGGCCGCTGACCGTGGAGGACCGCTTCACCATCTGCCACGGCTCGCCGTTCGACGAGGATTTCTACATCTTCGGCGAGTACGACGCCGACGAGGCCTTCGGCTACCTCCACACGCCGGTGGGCTTCTTCGGCCATACCCACTTCCCGTTCCTCTACGTCCAGCGCGAGGGCTGCCTCGTCGGGACTCACATGGACGGCGGCGAGGTCAAGCTGGAGGAGGGATCGGCCTATCTCATCAATCCGGGCTCGGTCGGCCAACCCCGCGACCGCAACAGCAAGGCCTCCTGCCTCATTTACGACACCGAGCACAAAACGGTCCGCTTCCATCGCCTGGACTACGAAATCGCCTCGGCCCAACGGCGGATCCGCGCGGCCGAGCTTCCACCCGCCCTGGCCGAACGGCTGGCCGTGGGCCTCTGACGCCGCGCCTCCCGCCGCTCCATCCTTGACACCCCCCGCGCCCCCCGGTATCGTAATCGGCGAGGCTCCCCGCATACGATGTCCCTTCTGGAAGCGAACCGACTGGTTAAAAGCTACGGCCGCCGCACCGTGGTCAAGGACGTCGATATCCGGCTCTCGTCGGGGACCATCGTCGGCTTTCTCGGCCGCAACGGCGCCGGCAAGACGACCATCTTCCAAATGATCGTCGGCCTGCTCAGACCCGACGAAGGCGTGATCAAGCTCGACGGCCGGGACATCACGCGCTGGCCGACCGGAAAACGCGCCGCCGCCGGCGTCACCTATCTGCCCCAGGAAAGCTCGGTCTTCCTCCGGACCACGACGGCCGGGAACCTGCGGATGGCGCTGGAGCTGCTGCCCTACGCCCGGTCCGAGCGGAAGGCCACGATTCAGGCCCTGCTGGAGGAGTTCGGCCTGACGGCGATGGCGGGCCAGCCGGCCCACAGCCTGTCGGGAGGCGAGCGGCGCCGGCTGGAGATCGCCCGGGCCCTGACCCTGCGGCCGAAGTACGTCCTCCTGGACGAGCCTTTCACCGGCATCGACCCGATCACCATCCTCGAGATCCAGCGCATCCTCCTCCGGCTCAAGGACCGGGGCATCGGCATCCTCA
>JAQULS010000237.1 GCA_028749235.1 Acidobacteriota bacterium
CGATCTTCCAAAGCGGCAGGTCCGCGCTCCCCTTGTTCGTGACCGTGATCGCACCGGACGGCTTCGCGGCCGCCCTCCCGGGCGATCGAAGGACGAGACGATACTTGTCGACGACGATGATCGGGGGGACAGGAAAATCGCTTTTCTTCGAGACCCGGATGAAAGCAACCTCATTGGACCCGACGGCCGCGTTTACGCCCCCTTTGAACGGCCCCGTGGTTTCGTGCTTCCACAAGTCGCGCACGTACAACGAGTCCTCCGCCTTGAAGCCGATCTCCTCCCAGAGGACCCTCCGCTCGGCTTTGTACCTGCCCTGGTAAAACAGCAGCGCGGCCCGGCTGCCGTCGTACATCGGCTTGCCGGCCCAGAGGCTGACATGCCCGTCGTCCCAGACAATTCGGCCCTGGGCGCCCAGCGGATCCTGATTGACCGCGATGGCCTCCAGGTTGGTCAGGGTCGCAATCGTCTCCGGCGTCATGCCGCGCACATCGTTGCCGGCTATAAGCGGCGAAGCCATCAGGCACCACAGACTGAAGAGGCTGCGGTTCTGGGCTTCGGTCAAGCCGGGCATGCCGACGATCATCATGTCGGGGTCGTTCCAGCGGCCCGGCCCGGCGTATTCGGACAGCCGCTCGTTGGCCATGACGATCCGCACGGCCCTGGCCCAATCGGCCTGGCCGGGACCGCAGATGTCGGCCGTCGTTCTCCACATGTGGCCGATCGCCCCGGCCCAGCGCCAGGGATATCCTTCACCCCAGGAGCATAGGCTGTGGACGACGGGTCGCCCGGCGGCCCGCTGGGCTTCCCCCAACAGCGAATAGGATTTGACGACGTCCTGCCCCTCCGAGTTGCACCAGTCGATCTTGATGTAATCGGCCCGCCAATCGGCGAAGGACCGCATGTCCTCTGTCTCATGCCCCTTGGCGCCCGGCATGGCCGTGCTGCACGTCTTCGATCCGGCGTCGGTGTAAAGGGCGTACTTGAGCCCCAGGCCGTGGATATAGTCGCCCAGGCCCCGCAGGCCGCTCGGATAGCGCTGGAGATTCGAGGTCAGCCGACCGTCCGCGCCGCGGGAGAAGCAGATGCCTTCGTCCGGGCCGACGTAGGCATAGCCCGCGTCCTTCATCCCGCTCGCGACGAGGGCATCGGCGATCTCCCGGATGAGCTTTTCGTTCTGGGGCTCCTCGCCGAACATGTTCCAGGGATACCAGCCCATGGGCGGGGTCAGAGCCAGGCCGTCCCCGTCGGCGTGGATTTTGGCCGGCGCGGCCTGCGGCTTGGACGGCGACGGGCCGGCCGCGAAAAGTAGAGCGGCGGCCGCGATCCACCCGATCGGGATGAAAATCCGGATCGGACGCATATGGGGCTTAGGCATGACTCTCCTCCTTGAGGGTTTCCCGATCCAGCGCCGGGGAAAGCAGCCCGAGATTAATGCATTTCCCCCCGGCCCGTCAAAATCCGCCGGAACGCCCGCGGCCGCGCTTTGATTTTTGACCGACCTCATGCGCCCTGCTAGAATTCCTCCATCCCACCCGAGGACAACGAGCATGAAATTCACGGACAGGTCATTCGAGAACCGGACTTTCCAGGACATTTCCGCCCCGGCGGCGGATCTGATGAAGAAGGAGTTTTCCGACTGCTTGTTTCGAGGCTGCGACTTGAGCGCGGCCCGGCTGTCCGGCGCGCTCTTCCAGGACTGCGTCTTCGCGGGCTGCAACCTGTCCAACGTCAAGGTCGACGGGGCCCGCTTCCGCCGGGTCGTTTTCCGGGACTCCAAGCTGGTCGGGGTCGCCTTCAACGCCGTCCACCCCCTGCTCCTGGACTGGAGCTTCGAAGCCTGCAAGGTCGAGATGTGCGACTTCAGCCGGTTGAAGATGCGAGGCACCCGCTTCATCGACTGCCGCATCGGGCGGTCCGACTTCGTCGAGGCGGACTTGGCGGAGGCGGCGTTCACCGGCTCCGACCTCGACGGCAGCCTCTTCAACCGGACCGGCCTGGAGAAAGCGGATTTCTCGAGCGCCCGGAGCTACGCCATTGATCCCACCGCCAACCGGGTCCGTAAAGCGAAGTTTTCCTATCCGGAAGTGCTGGTCCTGCTGGCGCCGTTCGAGATCGTCCTCAAGGATTGATCCCTCGGCCGCCCCCTCCCCCGAGCCTTGACTCACGCCCGATCCCGGCTTATGTTGAAGCCACGAACGGGAGGGAAGCCATGAGCGAGATCGTCCGTCGAAAATCCGTGCTTTCCGTCATCGGCCTGGCGGCGGCCGCCTTCATCATGGCTTGCGGCAGTGCCGGCAAAGGCGCAGCTCAGCTAAAAGCGGTTGACTTCGCCTCTTTCTTCGCCGCCTACGAAAAAGCGGACACGCGGGCCGCGCTGGCCGCCCTGCCTCAAGCCTTGAGGGACGCTTCTCCCTACACCACCGAGGCGGCGGCGCTTCCCCCCTACCAGCGCGACGAGCCGATCTATTTCAAGCTCGCTTCGGATCAGGAAGCCGCGCCCCCCGTTTCGGAGGCGGCTCTGGCCGAGTCCGCCGTTCATTACGGCCTGGGCGTTCTCGCCTACCGCCAAGGCGAATGGGAAACGGCCCGCAGGCGTTTTCTTCTGGCCCTGCTCCGCAATCCCGGCCAGCGGATGGCCCACATCTACCTGGCCCGCGCATACGGCAAACTCGAAGAAGACGCGCTCAAAGGGGCCAAGGAAGGCGAGGACGCGGGAGCCGTCCTGACGGCCAGAGTAGGCATCGGGTCGAGCGATCAGCATATCGAGATGGCCCAGGAAATCCTGGATCGGGACGGACGCCCCGATCTCCCCGCGCTCCTGGTGACATTCCAGTTCGACAAGGGTGCGGTCAAGGGCTTTAAAGCCGAGTGGACGACGGCCTCGGGCAACGCCAGGATGCAGCGGGAAACGGCGGCCAAGAACGAGCCCGGGAGCTGCCGGGTCGAGCTGTGCGGTCCGGCCCGCCTCGTCTTGGACGAAAAGCCGTTTCCCCCCGTCCAAACCGTCTATTGGGACGGATTGGACGCCCAGCAAAAGCCCATCGGAGGCCGGAACGATCAAACGACTTTCGTGGTAAGCCTGGAGCTTCTCTCCCTATCGCCGGGCGAACGGGTGATCGTCTACGATCCCGCGGGGCGGAGGATCTTCGCGGCCCCGGTTCCCGCGCACCTGGCGGGGTAATCGGCTACCGGG
>JAQULS010000005.1 GCA_028749235.1 Acidobacteriota bacterium
GGCCCCCGCATCTTCCTGGTGGCCGGCGAAAAATCCGGCGATAATCTGGGCGCCGCGCTTCTTTACGCCTTCCGGGCCGAGCATCCCGGCATGGAAGCCTTCGGGATCGGCGGCTCGGCCCTGGCGGCCGCCGGGCTCGAACGCCTCCGCCCGATGGAAGATCTGGCCCTCATAGGCCTGGTCGAGGTGGTCGGCCATCTGCCCCGCCTGCGCCGCCTCCTGCGATCGCTCTTGGCGGAGGTCCGGCGCCGCCGTCCGGACGCCGCCGTCCTCATCGACTCGCCGGATTTCAACCTCCGGCTCGCGGCTCGCCTGAAGAAGCTCGGCGTCCCGGTCCTCTACTATGTCAGCCCCACGGTCTGGGCCTGGCGGCCGGGTCGCCTGCGGACGATCCGCCGCAGCGTCGACCGGATGATGCTCATCTTCCCCTTCGAGGAAGCCATCTATGCTAAGGCCGGCATTCCGGCCCGCTACATCGGCCATCCCCTCCTGGAGCGCGTCCGGACGGAGAAGAGCCGGGATGAGGTCCGAACCCGTTTGGGGATCGGGCCCGAACGGCCGCTCATCGCCATCCTGCCGGGAAGCCGCGCGGGCGAAGTGGCCCGCCACATGCCGGTTCTCATGAAAGCCGCAGTACGGATCCAAGCCTCATCGAACGCCCGCTTCGCCCTCCTCAAGGCCGATGACCTGGACGAAGCCCTTCTCAAGAGCTTCATCCCCCCATCCCTGGCCGGGTTGGACATCATCGACCACTCCCCCTACGACGTCCTCGCAGCCTCCGATCTCGCGCTCTCCGCCTGCGGCACGGCCAATCTCGAGGCCGCCCTGCTCGGAGTTCCCCTAGTCACCTTCTACCGGGTCTCTCCCCTGACCTATCTGTTCGGCGTCAAGCTCATCCGCATCCGCCTCTTCAGCATCGTCAATATCCTGGCCGGGGAACGGCTCGTGCCCGAGCTCATTCAAAAAGACTTCACCCCCGAACGTCTGGCCTCGGAAGCGCTGCGCCTGCTGGGATCGGCCGCGGATCGGGACCGGATGAAAAGACGCTTCGCCGAGATCAAGACGGGATTGGGAAACGAGCCGGCCTCCCGCAACGCCGCCCGGGAGCTGGACGAACTCATAAAAAGAGCATTCCCCAATTTCGGGAAAAAATAAGCGGCGGGGAGTACCGGCCAACGGCGAAACCGCGCGGGTTTAGACTTTTCCCACACCTCTTCGAGGGAAGCCAATCCTCGCGGGGACTTTCGAAGCAACGTCCCTCCAAGGACTGCGAAGCGCGGCGGGCCGCCGGAGTATGTTTGATTCCGAAGGCGCTTAACACTCCCCATTTCATTGGTATCACCACCCCCACCCCTCCTGCGCAGGAGGGGACTCGTACTCGCCTTCGGCTGCAGGTGGCGAGGCGAGAAGTGGGAAAAGGCGTGAAGAACCCGCGCCGCCGGGACGGTACTCCCCGCCGCTTTTCCCGAAATCGGGAGATGGACCTTTTTAGCGGGATTCCGGGAGAAGGGGTAGGACTTCGCTCTCGGCCCGCCGAAAATCGTCGATAGTGTCGATTTCGATGGCCGGCAGCCGGCCGATATCCACGGCCAGCATTTCGCTCCCGCGGTCGATCATGTCCTGGAAGGCGGCCTCGTAGAAGATATCGACCCGGCCCTCGCCCACGACTTTGCGTTCCATGGCCAGGAAAAGCGCCGCCAGCCCTTCCGGCGTGAACGTCTCGATGCCGATCGATTCCCCCATGGCCCGCGGGGCCGGCACGTGCTTGCCGATCGTCCGGACCCTCCGGCCGGCGTCCACTTCGACCTTGATCTCCTCGTCTCCCAGCTCGAGCCCGGTCTTCACGGCCAGGGCGGCCGGCGCTCCCGCGCCGAGCACGGCCGGCAGGATGGCGGGATCGAAAAGGATATCGCTGTCGAGGAGCGTCATGCCGTCCCCGCGGACCGCTTCGCGGGCCAGCCAGAGGGAATAGATGTTGTTGGTGGAAGCGTAGACCTCGTTGCGGACGAACTCCGCGCGCATGTCCGGACGGCGCTCCCGGACGTAACGGCGGATCTGCTCCTCCAGGTACCCGGTGACGATGACGACGTCCCGGATGCCCGCCGCGGCCAGGTTGTCGAGGGTCCGGCCGAGCAGGGTGCCGCCGCCCAGGGGAAGAAGGCACTTGGGGATGGCGTCGGTCAGCGGCCGCAGGCGCGAGGCCGTGCCCGCGGCCAGGATGACGCCCTTCACTCGATGACGCTCCCTTCCAGCCGGATGTCGATGCGGGTCTGGATGAAGAACAACACCGCCGTGACGATGTTGAGGACGACGATCACGATCCAGAAAAAGACGTCCAGGCGGCGGAACAGGATGCAGAGAGTCAGCATGACGATCTGGGTGGAGGTCCCGAGGATCGTCCACAGGCGCATGATCAGCCCGTTGGCCTTGCGGAAGTCGGCCGGATCGACCGGCCGCGGCGTCTTGGCCGGCTGCCGGCGGAGGGTCAAGCGCCGCTGGATCTCCAGATAGTAGAGGTAGAAGGCGATGAACCGGCGGCGGATCGGATGCTTGCCGGAGACGCGCAGGGCTTCGCGCTCGACCTTGAAGCTGTGATAGTCCTCGTTCTCGTAAGCCGGGAAGCCGTTGACGATGTTGAGGAAGCGGTTCCGGTAGTAGTCGAGGAGCATGGCATGGAAGATCGTGCTGGCCACCGCCGCCGCCAGCAGGACCCACCAGCGGCTATCGATCCAACCCTCGGGCCGCAGCCCCAGGGCCACTCCGACGAAGACCGATGCCTCCGTGATGTAGTCCACGAATCCGTCCAGGAGGCGGCCCAGCCGGGTTCCGTTCTTCTTCAGCCGGGCCAGCTGGCCGTCGGCGCAATCGAAGATGATCGAGGCGATGTAGAACGCGGCTCCAACCTCGATGACGCCGGGGGTTCCGACCCCGAAGCAGACGCCGGCGGCCACCCCGATCAAGATGGAAAAAAAAGTGATCTGGTTGGGCGTGATCCGGGTCCGGTAAATGGCCTTGACCAGCAGATATCCCAGCGGGCGGAAGATCAGGAGGTCGAAGATCTCCTCGACTTCGGGCAGCTTGAGGGATCGTTTGAAATCCGAGAAAAGCTTCAAAGGATCCCTTTCTCGGCGGCGAAGGCGGCCAAGGCCGAGGCCAGGGCCTGATTCTGTTCGCGGGTGCCGATGGTGATCCGGATGCAGTAGTCCATGAACGGCTCGTTCTTGAAGAACTTGATGATCAGGCCGCGCTGGGTCAGATCGGCCTTCAAGGCCTCCTTCTGGGCGGGCGGGATGTCGGCCAGGATGAAGTTGGCGCTCGAGCGGTAGGCCTTGAACCCGGGCAGGCGGTTGATCTCCCGGTAAAGCATCTCCTTGTCCTCGATCATCCGGGCGCTGATGCCGGCGTAGTAATCGGGCGAATCGAGGGCGGCCAGGGCGACATTCTCGGAAAGGCGGTTGTAGCCCAGGTAGCGGGCGCTGAATTGGGATAATTGGGTCAAGCCGCGGCCCATGAAGGCATAGCCGATGCGGAGCCCGGCCATGGCGAAGTACTTGGAGAAGGTCCGGATGATGATCAGGTTGGGGAAGTCGTTGATCAGGTCCTTGACGTAGTTCGTGGACACGCCTCCGAACCCCCAGTAAGCCTCGTCCAGGACCACGACGCTGCCGACCAGCTCGTGTAGGACGCGCCGAAGATCGGCCGGGTCGAGGGTGTTGCCGGTCGGATTGTTGGGCGAGCTGATCAGGACGACGCGCGGTCCATGTTGGCGGGCCAGGCGCAGCAGCCCTTCGACGTCGTAGATGAACGATTCGGGGCCCGGGAGCATGGGGTACTCGACCGTGAAGCCGCCTTTTTCCGCCGCGATGGCTTTGTAATACCACCAGGAGTGGGTCGGGATCATGATCGTGTCGCCCTTGGCCAGGTAACAGTGGACGGTCTGCTTCAGAAGATCCTCGCCGCCGTAGCCGAGCAGGACGATGGATTCAGGGACGCCGTAGTCTCTGGCCAGGCGTTCCGAGAGCGCGCTTTTGACGCCGCGGGAAAAGTCCTTGGAATACCAGCTCATCTGCTCAACCCCGGCGCTTCGGAGGGCTTCATAGCAAGCCGGCGCCGGACCGTAGTTGTTTTCGTTGCGGTCAAGGAAAATCGGCTCTTTCTCCACGATCATTCTCCTTGGGATTCGCTCTGCAGGCTCCCGGCCGCCGCTTCGCGACGGCTCCCCTGGGAACCGCAGAAAAACGAACGTCCGGACGGGAAATTATACGCTTTCGTCCCAGGAGGGTCAACGCGCCGAGGGCCGTCCGGATCCGGATTCATCCCCTCCTCGGGGGGAGACCAAGATTCCCCACCCGGGAACAAACGCGCCCAAGCCGGTGAGCCGTATCCCGCGGTTATTTCCGCGGCGCTTCAGTAGGCCCGGGCGAACAGGGCCGTGGCCTTGCCGGGCGCCCCGCAACAGACACATCCGCCGCTGACGGGCACGCCGTCCTGGGACAAGGGAAGAACCCGGATGGTGGCCATCGTCTCGGCCTTGATCTTGTCCTCGCAGGCCTCGGCGCCGCACCAGGGAGCCTGGACGAACCCGCGCTTGGTCTCGAGGATGTCCTTCAGCTCGTCGTAGGTCGAGGCGGCTCTTGTGTTGGCCGCGACGAACTCCTCCGCCTGGCGCAGCAGCGTCGCCTGGATCTCATCCAAAAGGGCAGGCAGGCGCGCGGGCAGGGCTTCGAGGGTCACGATCTCCTTGGTCTTGAGGTCGCGCCGGACGAGGACCGCCTGCCCGGACTTGACGTCGCGGGGGCCGATCTCGATCCGCACCGGCACTCCCCGCATCTCGTACTCGGCGTACTTCCAGCCGGGGGTGTACTCCTCCCGGGCGTCGAGGTCCACCCGGAAGCCCGCCGCGCGCAGCGCCGCCTGGACCTTTTGGGCCACCGGCAGGACGGTCTCGCGCCAGTTCGCGGCCGGAATGGTGATGATGACGGCCTGGACGGGCGCGATCCGGGGCGGCAGGCGGAGGCCGGAATCGTCACCGTGGGCCATGATCAGGGCGCCGATCGTTCGCGTCGTCATGCCCCAGGATGTCTGCCAGACATACTGCAGGGTTTGGCTCCGGTCCTCGAACTTGATGTCGAAGGCCTTGGAGAAGTGCTGGCCGAGATTGTGGGACGTCCCCATCTGGAGGGCCTTGCCGTCCGACATCAGGGCCTCGATGGCGTAGGTCATCTCGGCTCCGGCGAACTTCTCGCGCAGGGTCTTTCTTCCGGCGATGACCGGGATGGCCAGCTCCGTTTCGCAGAATTCCTTGTACAGGGCCAGGATCTTGAGCGTCTCGGCTTCGCCTTCCTCGGCCGTTTCGTGGCAGGTATGGCCTTCCTGCCAGAGGAACTCCGTCGTCCGCAGGAAGGGCCGGGTGACCTTCTCCCAGCGCACGATGTTGGCCCATTGGTTGTAGAGCACGGGCAGGTCGCGCCAGGACTTGATCCACTTGGCGTACATGTACCCGATGATGGCCTCCGAAGTCGGGCGGACGGCCAGCTTTTCCTCGAGCTCCTCCTGGCCGCCGATCGTCACCCAGGCCACCTCGGGCGAGAACCCTTCGACGTGCTCGGCCTCCT
Source organism: Acidobacteriota bacterium (assembly GCA_028749235.1). GTDB lineage: Bacteria > Acidobacteriota > Aminicenantia > Aminicenantales > UBA4085 > UBA4085. The sequence continues at coordinate 5,616 of JAQULS010000005.1, forward strand.
TCTTGAGAAAGCTTTCCGGGATGAACAGCGGGAAATAGGCGTTGACGTGCCCCGTCTCCTTGATCCGCCGGTCCAGTAAACGCTGGATGGCTTCCCAGATGGCGTAGCCGTACGGTCGGATGACCATCATCCCCTTCATCGGGGTGTAATCGGCCATCTCGGCCTTTTGCACGATCTCAACATACCAGCGGGAGAAGTCTTCCGATTTGGGAGTGATCTGGCGGACCAAGCGTTCATCTTTGTTCATGGGGGCTCCAGGGGAAAAAGCGCGGTTATTCTAGACCCGCGCCGACCGGCTTGTCAATCGCGGGCAAGGGGGGATGGGCCGCGAAGCCTTTTTCACCCTTTCCTTCACCCTTTGGGGTGATTGACCCTTCCTGACGGGCATGGCATTCTGGACGCGTCAAGGATGAAAAGGATTCTAGAGGACGCGGAAATGATGAAAAAACGGCTTGTGGACGAGGCCGCTCCCCTGGCTGAAGGAGGCCGGGGGTTCAGCTTCCCCCTCCCTACCCAGGTTGAGGGCCAGAATGCCAGGGGGGCCGAATTCAGCGAAGCCACCATTCTCATGTTCATCAACCACCAGGGCACGACCTTCAACCTGAAGAGCCCGGTGGCCATAGGAACTCGCCTGAAGCTTATCATCGACCTGCCCGAGAAGCTGGCCGAGGATAAAGCCCTTAAAATGGTGATTAAGGGCCGGGTCGTCATGATCGAGATGAAACGAAACCCGGCCGCCGGCCAAAAAGTGACCGTCCATTTCGACAGCCGCTATATCATCAAGCCCGACGCTTCTTAAGGCTCCCATGGAAAAGAACGAACGGGCTTTCGAATTCAACCTTCCCGCCGTCGTCCGGGGACGCGATGCGCAAGCCGCGGAATTCGTCGAGCCGGCCCAACTGTCCTCGGTCAGCTCGGAGGAAGCCCGTTTATGGCTTAAAACCCAGGTCGAACCGGGCGCCAAGCTCAACTTCTCGCTGGTCGTACCCCGTACTCTCCTCCTGGGCTCGTCCTTTCGTCTGGCCCTCTCGGGAACGGTTCATGATGTTCACCCGGCATCTTCCCCGGGCCGCTCCGGCCGCCTGGTCCGCCTGCGTCTCGACCCGAGCTTCCGCATCTCGCCCGACGCCGCCTGACCGGGCCGCATCCGCCCCTCTTTTCGCGCGCCGATCCGATTGACACGTCCCGGGTGTTCGATTACGATACATTCCGAAGTTCGAACGCCTATGAAGGGGCACGCATGAATAAAAAGAAGCCCGCGCCGGCCGCCGCAGCCGCGACCATTAAGGTCCTGGTTTTCTGCCCCTCCGACCTGATCCTGGCCGGGATCATCAAGGCCGTCGAGGCCGATCCCGAGATCGAGATCGCCGCCATCGAGAAGACGACCATCGAGTCGTTCATGCAGTCGCTCCGCCAGCTCAAGCCCACGGTCGTCCTCTTCGCCAGCATCGAAGCCATGCCCAACATGCGGGAGATCTGCAAAGCCATCCGCGACGCCACCAAGGATCCGATCAAAACCCAGATGCTCATTTTGGGCAACATCCCCTCGCACGAGGAAATCGTCGGCCTGATCAACGTCGGGGCCCGCGGCTACTTCGATCTCAACGACCAAGCCCACCAGCTTCCCGAGGCCATCCGGGTGGTTGCCCGCGGCGAGATCTGGCTGCCCCGCGACAAGATGAGCAGCATCATGGACCGCATCATCGCCGTGGTCGGCCGGGACATGAAGGAAAAAACCCTGGATCAGCTCACCCCGACCGAATTCCAGGTCCTGAAACTCATCGGCCAGGGCCGCAGCAACGACGAGATCGCCTCCACCCTGTTCATCAGCAAGAACACCGTCCGTTCCCATATCAAGAGCATCTACGCCAAGCTGGACACCCACAGCCGCCTCCAGCTGGCCCTCTACGCCATCAACTCCGCCCTGTTTTAATCCCATCCGACAAGGGAACGCCCCATGACGAAAACCGCCCCCAAGAGCCAGCCCCGCAAGCACCGGACGGCCGCCGAGGCCAAGGCCGACCTCAACCGCCGCCGCGAATGGCGGTTCGACCTTCCGCTGCGGGCCGTCGTCGAGGGCCGCCTGCCGCAGGGCAAGAAGTTCAAGGAAGAAGCCACCCTGCGGGACATCAGCTCGACGGGCGCTTATTTCTGCCTGGACTCCGGCGTCATCGTCGGGTCCAAGCTTCACCTGGTCATCGAGATCCCGCCCCAGGCGACCGAAGGCCAGAAGGTCAAGCTGCGCGTCGGCGGCTTGACCATCCGCCTGGAGCAGCCCAACAAGAAGAAAAAGAAGCAGGGCGTGGCTGTTCGCTTCGACAAGGATTTCGAGTTCCTTACCAAGCCCTGACGGGGCATCCATGCTGCGCGTCGGCCTGACCGGCGGCATCGCCTGCGGCAAAAGCGTCGTCGCCTCCCTGTTCGAATCCCGCGGCGCCCGTCTGCATCGGGCCGACGAGGAATCCCGGCATCTCATGGATCCCGGCGGCCCCGCCTGGGCCGCGGTCCAGGGCCGCTTCGGGCCCGGAATCGTGCGGACCGACGGCACGATCGACCGACCGGCGCTCAGCCGGATCGTCTTCCGGGACGCCGCCGCCCGGCTTGACCTTGAAAAGATCATTCATCCCCTGGTCATCGCGGGCTTGAAAACCGCGGCCGCGCAAGCCGAAGCCGAGGGTTCGGTCCGGATCTTCGTTTCGGAAGCGGCCCTGATCTACGAGACGGGCTTGGCGGGCTGGTTCGACCGCATCGTCGTCGTCCATTGCGATCGCGAGACGCAGATGAGCCGGCTTGTGGCGAGAGACGGGATCAGCCGCAAGGAAGCCGGGCTCCGCCTGGCGGCGCAGCTGGACCCGGCGGAAAAGGCCCGCCGGGCCGACTACGTCATCGACACGTCGGGGGCTTTGGAAGAAACCCTGGCCCGCGCCGAAGCGGTGTTTACTTTGCTGCTGGACGAAAGCTCTGCGCCTCTCCTGAATGCGTGAGAGGGGAATCCCGTCTCTACCAAATACCGGGGCTCAGCAGGAGCATGATGATGGTGGCGAGGGCCAGGCTGGCTGCAACGAGAGGATAGTAGAGAGTCCCGAATTTCCTGCGCCTGTTCTTGGGATCGATCCGGAAATCCGCCCAGTCCACCGTATACTTATTTGTCTTGGCCCGGTACATGAAATGAACGACGTTGGCGCAGGCCACAAAAACGGCGAACCAGACGAGCGCGGATACCCATCCCCAGATGAGAACCAGCGCCACAATGATCCCCGTCAGGAACAGAATTTTCCCGAACTTCCACCATTTCGGCTGGAGATCGTGCCCTTTCAGGAAGCTGATGTCGGTCCGAATTTCATCCCTCAGCATGGGTTTTCTCCTCTCGAACTTCGGGAATGCTGACAGCTTCCTTTTCCGGCATGAACGCGGCGGTCATAGCAGATCGGAGAAGATTGGCCCCGATACCCCGAGCCCTCTCTTAGGCTTTCGATTCCTTAAGGGCGGCGGCCAGCAGCGGGATCATGATCTCGTGGTGACCGACGAAGTAGTAGCCCCGCCCCTTTTTGCCCAGCGGCCGTTTGGCCACGTTCTCGGACGGACGGTAATGCCGCATGAAATCGAAGACGGCGGTGGAGAAGCCGTCCAGCTTGGCGCCCTTGTTGCGGACAAGGGAGACGGCCTTGAGGAAGACTTCGGGGAGAAGAACCGCCGACCCGATGTTGAGGTAGACGCCGCCGCCGTTGAGCGCCTGGACGAGCCCGGCCAGCCGGAAAAAGTCCCGCAGCGATGTCTGGCCGATGGCCTCGCCGCTGGCCTGAGGATGGACATGGATGATGTCGGTTCCCATGGCCACGTGGACGGTCACGGGTATCTTCAGACGGGCCGCCGTTCCCAGAAGACTCACGTCGCGGTGGGGAAATCTCGATCCGGCGATCATCCGCCCGACCGATTCGCCGAGCCCCAGGCCGTCGGCCGCGCCGGCGTTGATGGCCCGGTTGAGAAGCTCGCCTGTTTCCTTGGCCATGCCGAAGCGGCCGTCCTGGATGCGGGCCTCGACGTCCTCGGACGTCCGGCCGGCGAAGGCGATCTCGAAGTCATGGATGACGCCGGCTCCGTTGAGGGCCAGCCCGGACACCCAGCCCTCGCGCATCAGGTCGATCAGGATCGGGCTCAGCCCGACCTTGATGACATGGGCGCCCATGCCCCAGAGGAGGGGCTTGCCGCGGTCGCGGGCCGTCCGGCAGGCCGCCACGAAGGCCCGCAGATCCGCCGCCGCCAGGAACCCGGGCAGAGAATCGAGAAGCTCCGCGACCGAGGCGCCGGGAGCCAAGGGCCGGGCGAAATCCGCCAGGCCGACCTTGCTGGGCCGGGAACGGAGAGGATAGGTGCGGATGCCGTCGGGAGTCAGGGATCGGACGCTTCGAGCCATGGAACGTTCCTCCGGCGCCTCGCGGGGCGGATGCGCCCCGGTAAGAGCCCCGCTCACTCGGTCGGGATGTTCTTCAGCTCCTGCCCGCTGCGGAACTTGATGCGCTTGCCTTCGGTGATGTGGATCTGCTTTTTGCGGCGGATATCGCGGCCGTAGCCCGTCTTCTTGGCCATGACCTTGAAGCTGCCGAAGCCCCGGATTTCCACCTTTTCCTTCTTGGACAGGGCGTCCTTGAGGGCATCCAGGACGGCTTCCACGATCAGCAGAGATTTGGCCGCGTTGAAGGTCGACTTCTTTTCGATGGCCAAGGCTATATCGTTCTTGATCATGAAAGTCTCCTGTTTGGAAAGGTTTACTTTAGTTTTTCGCTCCCCAAATGTCAAGCCGAGGCCCGCCGTCGGTTGACTTCCCGGAAGCCCCTTTCTATAATGGAATCAGTATGAAGACATACGGACAAGAGCAACTCCATGGCCAAGCGCGCGCGTGAGCTTCAGTTCGCCACCCATCAGCTCGTGGCGGTCTTCCTGGGCTTGCTCGCGCTCTGCGCCTTCGTTTTTCTACTGGGCATCTCCATGGGCAGCAAGAAGACCACCCTGGCCGCCAAGGCCGGGGCGAAAGCGTTAAAGATCGAAACGCCGGCCGGGCCGAGCCCCGCCGATATCGATTCCCGCAACCGCGCCGGCGCGGCCGAAATCACGCCGGGGCCCATCGAGCCCAAGCCCGTGGCGGCGGCGGCCAAGACCGAGAGCGCGAAGCCGGCGGGCAAACCCGCGGCCGAACCCGGGAACAAGGCCTCCATCCGGCCGGAGACGAAGCCGGACATCAAGGCGCCCGCCGTTAAACCCGAGGCCAAGAAACCATCCGCCGCAACCACGCCGGGATGGTACATCCAGGTGGCCGCCGGCGATACGAAGCCCGACGCCGAGACGCTCGTCCGCAAGCTCGAAAAAGACGGTTACCCGGCTTTCGTCATGGATCCGCTGCCGCGGGATAAAAAGGCCCTCTACCGGGTCCGCGTCGGCCCTTACGAAAACAAGGCCGAGGCCGAAAAGGCCAAGATCAAACTGGCCGAAGCGGCCAAGAAGAAAAATACCGACTATTTCCTGGTCAAAGGCTGACCGGACTTCCCACGGCGGTAGAGATCCTCTCATGGCGAACACTTCCAAGCCGGGCCGGATCGGATGGCTCGATCTTCTCGGCGCGGTTGCGACGGGCGTCTTGACGGCGATCGCCTTTCCCAAACTCAACCTCATGTTCTTCGCCTGGATCTCGCTCCTGCCCCTCTTGTTCCTCCTGGCCAAGGCCCGGCCGCGGCAGGGCTTTCTCCTGGGCTGGATCGCCGGCGCCTTCTTCTATGGCCTCCTTCTTTATTGGATCCCCAACGTCCCGGCGCATTACGGGAACCTGCCGTGGATCGTCAGCATCCTCATTGACTTGCTCCTCGTCCTCATCCTGGCCTTGACTTGGGCGCTTTTCGGCCTCGGATTCGCCGGGCTGCGCCGCCGCCTGGGCCTGCCCGCATTCTATGTCGCTCCCTTCCTTTGGGTGGCCCTGGAATACGGCCTCACCCATGTCCTGACCGGCTTCCCCTGGGGTCTGCTCGGCTTGAGCCAGTTCAAGAACGCCTTTTTCATCCAAATCGCCGCCATCACGGGCGTCTACGGCCTGACCTTCCTCCTCGTCCTGTTCCAATCCCTGTTTACCGCCTCGATCACTTATATGAAGCGCCTGCCGTTCGCCCTGGGCATGATCGCCCTGGCCGCCGTCCACATCGGGGGGTTCCTAAGCCTGGCCAAGGTCGTCCCCGGCCCCCAGACGTTCCGGGCGGCCGTCATCCAGGGCAACGTCTCCTCGGACATCGACTGGGCCAAGGCCGGAGCCGGGAAAGCCCTGGCCCTCTTCGAGGAGCATCTGGATTTAACCCGCCAGGCCCGCGCCCAGGGAGCGGAGCTCGTCATCTGGCCGGAGTTCACGATCCCGATGTGCTTCAACTGCGACGATCCGTTCGGCGACAGGATCGAAAACAGCCTGATCGGCTACGTTCGGGAGTCGGGAACGAGCCTCCTGCTGGGCACGATCGAGAGATCCGGCGGCCCGGACGCTCCGCGATATCACAATACGGCCCTGCAGCTGTCCCCGGATCGGGCTCCCTCCAAATACGCCAAGATGCATCTTGTCCCGTTCGGCGAGTATATCCCCTACCGCACCGTCCTCGGTTTCGTTGAGAAGATGGTCCCCGCCGTCGGCGGATTGACGCCCGGCCAGGGGCGGATGCTTCACTCCTTCCGCGAAATCCCCTACGGATCGCCCATCTGCTACGAGATCATCTTTCCGGACGAGGTCCGCCGCTTCGTCAAGAAAGGCGCCCGCTTCCTGGCCACCATCACCAACGACGGCTGGTACGGGACGTCGGCGGCTCCCCATCAGCATTTCGCCCAAGCGGTCTTCCGGGCGGTGGAGAACCGGCGCTTCGTCCTGCGCGCGGCCACGACCGGGATCAGCGGCATCATCGATCCCTTCGGCCGGGTCATTCGGCAGAGCCGGCTCGGCGAACGGACTTTCCTGGCCGGCGACGTGACGCCCTCGGCCGAGACGACCTTCTACACCCGCCACGGCGACGTCTTCTCCCTCGCCGCCTTGACAATCGCGGGCCTCTTCCTTATCCTGGCCCTTTTCAAGAGACACCCATGACCCAGCAAAACGCGGCCACGTCCGGCCACTTCAGCGACCTCGAGGCCAAGGCCCGAGTCCTCTTCGCCAAGTTCGAAGAGCTCCGGGGGTTTCTTTGACCTCGCCGCGCGCAAGAACGAGTTTGAAGCCCTGACCAAGGAGCTGTCCGATCCCGCCGTTTGGCAGGACCAGAAGCGCTCCCAGAGCCTGCAGCAGGGCAAGAAGCGGCTGGAGCGCGAAATCCAGTTTCTCTCCCGCCTTTACAGCAAGAAGGAAGACCTCGACGTCCTGCTCGAGCTGGCCCGCGAAGGCGAGCCCGTGGAACAGGATTTCGATCAGGGCGTGACGGGCTTCGCCAAAAGCCTGGAAGAAGCGGAACTGCAGGCCCTCTTCACCGATCCCGACGACGCCCGCAATGCCATCCTGACCATCCACCCCGGCGCGGGCGGCACCGAGTCGAATGACTGGGCCTCGATGCTGCTGCGGATGTACCTACGCTACGCTGAACGGAAGGGCTGGAAGGCCGAATCCCTGGACGTGACGCCGGGCGAGGAGGCGGGCATCAAGAGCGCGACCATACGGATCGAGGGCGATTTCGCCTTCGGCAACTTGAGCCGGGAGAACGGCGTCCATCGGCTCGTCCGCATCTCTCCCTTCGACGCCGCCAAGCGGCGCCACACGTCCTTCGCCGCGGTCTTCGTCTACCCCGAGGTCGATGACGACGTCGAGGTGGCCATCAATCCCGACGACCTCAAAATCGACACCTACCGGTCCGGCGGCAAGGGCGGCCAGCACGTCAACACCACGGACTCGGCGGTCCGCATCACCCACATGCCGACCGGGATCGTGGTCCAGTGCCAGAACGAGCGGTCCCAGCACAAGAACAAGGCCGCCGCCATGAAGGTCCTCAAGGCCCGGCTGTACGAGCTCGAGCAGCGCAAGAAGAAGGAAAAGATCGACAAGCTCGAGGACGCCAAGACCGAGATCGCCTGGGGAAACCAGATCCGATCCTACGTCCTCCACCCCTACCGCATGATCAAGGATCTGCGGACGCGGCTCGAAACAGGCGACACCGACCGGGTGCTGGACGGAGGCCTGGACGACTTCATCAAGGCCGCCCTTTTCCTCCGCCACAAGCCGGCCGTCTGAACCCGTCAGGCCCGATTTTTCTTTATTTCCTCCCAGACCGCGTCCATCTCGGCCGGGGAGGCGTCTTTAAGTTCCCGGCCGCGCGAAGCGAAGGACGCGCGGAGGGCCTCGAACCGGGCCGTGAACTTGGCGTTGGCCCGGCGCAGGGCGATCTCCGGGTTGGCCCGGGCCAGCCGGGCGGCTTGGGCCAGGGCGAACAGGGCGTCTCCGATCTCCTCTTCGACTTCGTCCCGCCCGCCGCCGGCCAGCGCGGCCTCGATCTCGGCCAGCTCTTCCCGGACCTTGGCCAGGGCGTCGGAGGCCTCCGGCCAGTCGAAGGCGTCCTGGGCGGCCCGCTGGCCGATCTGGAAGGCCCGCAGAAGCGCGGGGGCCGATTCCGGCACCCCCTCGAACGGCGAGGATCGTTTTTTCTCCTCGCGCTTTTGGCGGACCCAGGCGTCGAGGACGCGGGCCGCGTTCTCGACCGGCGGGCCGCCGAAGACATGGGGATGGCGGCGGATCATCTTGGCGTTGATGCCGTCCAGGGCCGCGGCCGCGTCGAACGCCCCCCGCTCCTCGTACAGGCGCGACAGGAAGACGACCTCCATCAGAACGTCTCCGAGCTCCTCGGCCAAGGCCGGGGCATCCTTGCGGTAGAGGGCGTCGACCGCCTCGTAGACTTCCTCCAGGAAATACCCGGCGATGGATTTCTCGTCCTGTTCCCGGTCCCAGGGGCAGCCGCCTGGACCGCGAAGCGCGGCCAGGATGTCGACGAGGCGCTGGAATTTCGCGCCGACGGTCTCGTTCTCTCGTGTGTCCATGGATCTTCTTATAGCATGCCTCCCCCCGACGGCCAAGTCTGGACGCGGACTTGCGCTTCGTGTACCATGTCCTGCGGGGATGGGAAAGGAGACCGCTGCCATGGATGAGGATCACGACGAGAGCCCGGCCGGCGGGGACGATGCCGCCGACAAGCCGCGGGAATTTCTGCCTCCGCTCGAATTCAGCTCCCTGGTTTTTCCGTTCTACAGCCAGGCCCTGGTCAAACTCGGCGTGCTCGAGGACCCGATCCACGGCGGGTCGGCCGAAAACATCGAGTTCGCCAAACGGCTGATCGACCTCATGGACCTGCTGAAAACCCGCACCGACGGCCGCCTGGAGCCGGAGGAAGCCGCGTTCATCGAGGCCGCTCTGTCGGAGCTGAAGATGCGCTACATGCAAAAAGCGGAGATCCTCAAGGTCTGATCGGACGGCCGAAATGCGCGTCTTCCGCTCTCTTGCTTCCCTTCCTCCCTCCAAGCGTCCCTGGGCCGTCGCCATCGGCAACTTCGACGGCCTTCACTTGGGCCACCGCCGGATCATCGCCCGGCTCAAGGCCGAGGCGGCCAAAAGGAGCCTGCCCGCCGCCGCGGTCACCTTCGCGCCTCATCCCGAGAAGGTGTTCGGCCCCCATCGGCTGTGCATGCTCCAGACCGTCGGCCAGCGCCTGGATGGCTTGAGCGAGCTGGGGCTCGACGCCGCTTTCATCCTGCCCTTCAGCCTGGAGTTCGCCCGCTGTCCCGGCGAGCAGTTCGTCCGGGAGACCCTGCTCGCCGGAATCAACGCCCGGGTCGTCATCGTCGGCGCCGATTTCCGCTTCGGTTCCGAACGGTCGGCCGGGGTGGATGAGCTCCGCCGCTGGGGCCGACGGGGCGGCCTGGCCGTGCGGACCATTCCCTACGTCAAGCGGGCCGGGCGGATCGTCCGTTCCAGCCGCATCCGGGACCTCCTGCTGGGCGGCCGGATCGAGACGGCCAATGCCCTGCTCGGCCGCCCCTACGCCGTGGAGTGCGACGTCGTCGCCGGGGCCGGCCGCGGCCGCCGGATCGGCTACCCCACGGCCAACCTGATCACGCCCAATGAGCTTGTCCCGCGCGGCGTTTTCGTAACCATCCTGACGGCCGAAGAACGGGTCTTTCCGTCCGTGACCAGCGTCGGCGTCCGCCCGACCTTCCACGGCCACGATCTGACCGTCGAGACGCACGTCCTGGACTTTCGCAGCGATCTCTACGGGGCCGGGGTCCGGCTGGCCTTCCTGCGCAAGCTCCGCGACGAGATCCGCTACCCCGACGCCGAAGCCCTGCGGGCCCAGATCGGCCGCGACGCCGAGGCCGCCCGGGGGTATTTCCGGCGCCGCGAGCTGGGCCACGGGATTTGAGGCGGCACCCCGTTCGATGATATAAATGGCCTGGAGAGAGACGTGAAAGAAAAGATCAAGGCCGCCATCATGGACGCCCCCAAGATCCGGCGGGTCCTGCTGCGGCTCACCACCGAGATCCTGGAGCGCAACCGCGACCTTCGCAAACTGGTCATGATCGGCATCCCCACCCGGGGCCTTCCCCTGGCCCGCCGGATCGCCGGCCTCGTCCGGGACATGGAGGGCGTCGAGATCCCCGTGGCGGCCATGGATATCTCGCGCTATCGGGACGACCGGGTCTCCTCCCGTTCCGGCGCCTCCGTCGTGGCCACCTCCCTGCCTTTCCCGATCGCCAAGAAGGACGTCATCCTTATCGACGACGTTCTTTTCACCGGCCGGACCATCCGGGCGGCCATGGATTCGCTCTTCGACATCGGCCGGGCCGCGACGGTCCAGCTCCTCGTCCTCGTCGACCGGGGCCACCGCGAGCTGCCCATCCGGGCCGACTACACGGGCAAGGTCCTGCCCACCTCGCGGCGCGAAATCGTTCAGGTGCGCCTGCGCGAGACGGATAAGATCGACGAAGTCTTGATCTCCGAACCGGTCTCGCTGGCCCGGCCGGCGGCCGGGAAGCGGGCAAGGATGCCGCGGTCTTGAAACTTCTCATCCGAGGCGGCCGGGTCATCGATCCCGGCTCCGCCGTGGACGGCCGGCGCGATGTCCTCATCGAAGACGGCCGCATCGCCGCCGTCGCTCCCGTCATCGAAGCCGGAGACGCCCGGATCATCGAGGCGGCCGGGCTGATCGTAGCCCCCGGATTCATCGATCTTCACGTCCACCTGCGTGAGCCCGGGCAGGAGCACAAGGAAACGATCGAGACGGGGACGAGGGCCGCGGCGGCCGGGGGGTTCACCTCCGTCTGCGCCATGCCCAATACGAACCCGGTCAACGACCGGCCGGAGATCACCCGGATGATCCTGGCCCGGGCGGCCGAAAAGGCGGTCGTGCATGTCTTCCCCATCGCCGCCCTAACCGCCGGCCTGCGAGGCGCCGAGCTCGCCGACATGGCCGCCCTGGCCGAGGCGGGCGCCGCGGCCTTTTCCGATGACGGCCGCTGCATCCAAAACGCCGGCCTGATGCGGAGGGCGATGGAGACGGCTCGGAGCCTCGGGCGCCCGGTCGTCGACCATTGCGAAGACGTCTCGCTGGCCGGGCCGGGGATCATGCATGAAGGGCCGCGGGCGGCCCGCTTCGGCCTGCCGGGCATCCCCGCCGCCGCCGAAGACGTCATGGTCGCGCGGGATGCCATCCTGGCCGAGGCCTCGCGAGCGCCCGTGCACATCGCCCACTTGAGCACGGCCGGAGCCGTACGGATCGTGCGCGAAGCCAAACGGCGGGGCGTCGCGATCACGGCCGAGGCGACGCCTCACCACCTGATCCTGACCGATGCCGCCCTGGAATCGAAAGATCCGCGCTTCAAGATGAATCCGCCGCTGCGCTCGGAGGAAGACGTCGAAGCCTTGCTCGAGGCGGTGGCGGACGGGACGATCGACGTTCTGGCCACCGATCATGCCCCCCATACGGCGGCCGAGAAGGCGGCCGGGATCGCCGCCGCTCCCTTCGGCATCGTCGGCCTGGAAACGGCCGTCCCGCTTCTTCTCGACAAGCTCGTTCACACGGGCCGGATCAGCTTGGCCCGCTTCATCGCCCTTTGGTCGACCCGCCCGGCCGAGATCTTCGGCTTGAAAGGCAAGGGTCGGCTGACCGCCGGCGCCGACGCCGACCTGACGCTCCTCGATCCGGACCGCCCGGTCGTCATCGATTCCGGCTCGTTCCGTTCCAAGAGCCGCAACACGCCGTTCGACGGCTGGTCCCTGAAGGGATGCGCCGTTCGGACGATCGTGGGCGGCCGCCCCATTTTTCCAGAGGAACAGCCATGAGCATCTTCCGCAAACCCAAATCCAAACCCCTGTCCGGGGAGCTCGCGTACGCGCCCGGCCCGGTCCCGGCTTTCGAGCCGGCGGCGGCCGGGCCCGCCGCCGCCGCGCCGCGCCTCCCGTCCGAGCCTCCGTCCCATGAACCTTCCCGCGCTCCCGTATCGGGGCAGCCCCAGCCCAAGGGCCGGCAGCAGCCGCGCGGCCGGCAGGGCGGACGGCCGCCGCGACGGCAGGGCAAACCCGCCCAAGGCCAGCGCCAGCCTCAACAGCCGGCCGGCCAGCCCGCGCAGGTCAAGCCCGCGCAGGCCAAGCCCGCGCCGCAAGGCCAGCCGCGCCAGGCCCGCCCGGCCCAGACCGGCCGCATGACGCCCTTCGAGGAGGAGATCCGTTACATCTTCCGGAGCAAGGATCTCCGCGAACAAGCCCTGACTCACAGCTCCTACGCCTACGAGAACCAGGGCCAGTGCCGGGACAACGAGCTGCTCGAGTTCCTGGGCGACTCGGTGATCGGCCTCATCACCGCCGACTACTTCTACTCCACCTACCGGGACACGACCGAGGGCGAGCTGTCCAAGCTCAAGTCCTCCGCCTCTTCGACGGTTGCGCTGGCCGAGTTCGCCAAACAGATTCACCTCGACAAGCACATCCGACTGGGACGGGGTGAGGAAAGAAGCGGCGGCCGGCACAAATCGAACATCCTGGCCGACGTCTTCGAGGCCGTGACCGGGGCCATCTACCTGGACGGAGGATTCGAAGCGGCCCGCTTCTTTTTCCTGCCGCTCGTCGAATCGACCTTCCAGAAGGTCCAAACCAGCGGCTTCACGGTCGACAACTACAAGTCCGCCCTCCAGGAATACCTCCAGAAGGAGGATCTCCCCTCGCCCAGCTACAAGGTCGTCTCCTGCACCGGGCCCGACCACGACCGGGTCTTCACCATCGAGGTCTTCGCCGGCCGGACGTCCCTGGCCCGGGCCAAGGGACCGTCGCGCAAGACGGCCGAGCAGAGGGCGGCCGAAGCCGCGATCAAGAGTTTCCTGGGACGCAAGATCAAGTCCCTGACCCCGGAGACGTTCATCGTCGAGAAATGAGAAACGGGCGGGATTTTCCGGCCCGGGTCATTTGCTCAAGAGGGCTTCCAGGAAGCGGAGCGAGGGGAACGCGCCGCAGACGATCTTGACCATGGCCATGATCGGCACGGCCAGGATCATCCCCGGAATGCCCCACAGCCAACCCATGAAGAACAGGGCCAGCAGGATGCCCAGGGGGCTCAAGCCCAGGCCCCTGCCCATCAGCCGCGGTTCGATGATCATGCCCGTGATCGCGTCGATCACGGTCAGGATGGCCAGGATCCAGACCGCCTTCCAGAAGCTCGAGAACTGGACGATGGCCAGGAGGAAGGGCGCGGCCTTGGATAGGAAGGACCCGATGTTGGGAATGTAGTTGAGCAGGAAGGTCAGGAAGCCGAAGGCCACGGCGAAGTCCACCCCGAAAAACATCAGAATCAGGGTGGTCAGCAGGCCCGAGGCCAGGCTGATCGCGGTTTTGATGGCCAGGTATTTCTGGACCCGGCTGTCGATCTGGTCGATCATGGCGCACAACTGGGCCCCGCGCTGGGCGGAGAAGGACCGCCTGATCTTCTCGTTCAGCTTGCCCCGGCCGGCCAGCATGAACATCAGGAAGATGAGGACGAGAAAGAACGTGGACAGGAACGACAGGAAGGTTCCCAGCGAGCTCAGGGCCACCGATCCCAGCTTCTCGATATTCATGCCCTTCAGCCATACCAGCGGATCCCACTTGGTCAAGCCCAGATGGAAGGTCCGCTGGATGGATTCGATCATGGCGTTGAACTTCTGGCCGTACTTGGGGATCTCCGAGGCAAAGCTTTTGCCGCTTTCGTAGAACAGCACCCCCAGCAGGTAGAGAACGAGGGCCGTGACCAGCATGACGATGACCATGGCCACGCCGCGGGACAGCTTCCAGCGGGTCAGCAAGTCGAGGATCGGCGATAGGATGAAATAGATGAACAGCGCCAGGACGAAAGGAATCAGAAACGACTTGCCCAGGCGCAAAAAGACTCCGATCAGGAAGATCGACAGAAGCGCGCCGGCGACGGTCAGGACTTTGTTCTTTTCCACACCGGTATTTTAAAGCCAAGCCTCCCCCTCAAGCAAATCGGATTTTCGCCCAGGGGGATTGACCTGCCCCCCGATCTTGGAGAGAATAAGGCAGTTGTGGCCGTTCCGGGGCGGGGGTGCGCACCTCCGGTAGCAAGCCGAATGAAATCCGTCAGCGCGAGGAGTTTTTTTTGTCGCCGAAGCCGACCGCTCCGCTTCAAGTCCTGATCGCCGATGACGACCCGGTTTCCGCCCGACTGCTGACCCGTTCGATCGAGAGCTGGGAGCTGGAAGCCGTGGCCGTTCGAAACGGCGAGGAAGCCTGGAAGGCTTTGCAGAACCCCCGCTTCCGCCTGGCTCTGCTGGACTGGGAAATGCCGGAGGCGGACGGGTTGGAAGTCTGCCGGCGCGTCCGGGCCGCCGCCGGCAAGCGCTATACCTTCATCATCCTCCTGACCTCGCGGGACAAGAGCGAGGACATCATCGCCGGCCTGGAGGCGGGCGCCGACGATTACATGGTCAAACCGGTCAAGATCCAGGAGCTCAAGGCCCGGCTCCAATCGGGACGCCGCATCATCGATCTCGAAGACAGGCTGCTGCGGAGCCAGAAGCGTCTTTTCGAACTGGCCACCAAGGACGGCTTGACCAAGCTCTGGAACCGCCGGACCATCCTGCAGTTTCTGGAGGACGAGCTGTCGCACGGCGAGCGGGCGGGGACTGCGACCAGCCTGATCATGATCGACGTCGACAATTTCAAGACCATCAACGACACGTGCGGCCACCAGGCCGGAGACAAGGTCCTGGCCACCCTGTCCTCCCGTCTCCAGAAGCAAGTCCGGCCCTACGACCGCATCGGCCGCTACGGCGGCGACGAGATCCTGATCGTCCTGCCCAATTGCGGCCTCAGTCATGCCGCCGGCATCGCCGAGCGGCTGCGCCGGGACGCCATCCGCAAGCCGGCCCGGTTCGGCGGCCAAACGCTCGGATTCACCCTATCCATCGGCGTCTCGTCCACCGAGGACAGAGCCCGGCCCACGGCCGACAAGATCATCCAGGCCGGCGATCTGGCTCTCTACGAAGCCAAGCGCCTCGGACGCGACCGGGTGGTCCGGTTCGAGCCCGAACCGGCGCGCCGCAAAGGATCCCCCCCGTGCCCGCGTCCATGACTGATCCTCCTCCTCTTCCGATCGACCGCCCCGAAGCTCTGGAGCGGATCGGCGGCGACGAGGCTTTCCTGAACGAGCTCCTGGGGCTTTACGACGAAGAGTACGCCTCCAAGTCGGCGGATCTGGCCGCGGCCATTGAAGCCGGCGATACGGACCGGATCCGCTCGCTGGGACACGGCCTGAAGGGCAGTTCGGCCAACCTGAGCCTTTCCCGCCTGCGCGAAGCGGCATGGGCCATGGAAAAGGCGGGACAAGAGAAGGATCTGGAAGCCGCCCGAACGGTCCTGCGGCGGCTCGAGGAAGAATACCGGGCCCTTAAAGCTTACTTGGGCTGACCAGTCCGGCCGCCAATCCGGCGGCCGTCTTTTCGGCCGCGGCCAGGACGGCATCCTTGGCCTTGTTGATTCCGAAGAGGAATCTTCCGGAGCGGCCGATAATCACGTTGTCGAGATAGGGATCCTTGAACCGAACGACGCCCCCCGTCGCGGAAGACGCCGTGCCCGCGGCCGCCTTGGCCAAGTAGCGGGTCAAGAGAGCGGCCGCATCGGCTTCCCCGGCCGTCTCGATGACGAAAGCGTCGAATCCGCCATCCCCGGTCCGGTAGGAAACGACGAGTCCGTTTTTCAGGAATTCCAGGCCCAGGAAGCTCTTGAGGATGAACTTCTCGCTGTTGGCCGTCCGGTTTTCGGCCGGAAAAGCCGAGAGCGCGGCCGGGAATCCGCCTGGATCGCCGATCTTGGCCAGAATCGCGGCGGCGCAGGCGCGCAGCGCGGCTTCCGTCTTATCCCCGGCCTCGTAAGCCATGAGCTTGATATAGTATTTCCCGGCCAGGAAATTGAGCGTTCCTTCCTCGAGGTAGCCCTGAACGCCGATAGGCAGGAAGCGGCTCTCGGGATAGCGTTCGGAAGCGTAGATGCCGAAGGCATTGAGCGGGCGGCCCATGTCGTAGATATCGATGCTTAAAGCGCCGGCTCCCCCGTCCTGCTTGTACTGGCCGACCGCCGCATCGACGAAGTCATAGCCGATGAAGGCCTCGGCGGCGCCGTCGATGTACTCGAAGAGCGATTCGGGGCCGTAAAGAACGGGCTTCTCGGCCAAGGACCAACCGGGAAGGCTCGGCAGGAGATCCAGGGTCTTGACGGCGCCGGGCCAAGCGGCCGACGGGAAAATCGCAACGGCCAAGATCACGCCAGCCCACCTATATCGTCGCGTTTTCATTTCCTCGCTCCTCGATTTCAAATCCGCTCCTATGATAGATGGCCTTAGGGGATATGACAAGCGCTCCTCTCCCTTTGTCTATAAGATAGACGTGAACTAGGGCGAGAGTTAGGAGGAGCCCATTGACTTCGTTTCGGGCGCAGGCTAACTTGGTACGCATGCGAAGAAGGAGCTTTCTCGGCGGGGCGGCGGGCGTCGGGCTGGCTCTCGGGACGGGGGCGGGGAAGCTTCTCGCCGGCGCCTGGACCGGCGGCGAATCCCCGAGTCCCCCGCGGACGGAAGCCCGCTACTACAAGAAGCTTCCGGGACGCGAAGTCCTCTGCGGGCTGTGCCCGCGCGCCTGCCTCGTCGCCGACAAGGAGCGCGGCTTTTGCGGCGTGCGCCAGAACATCGGCGGGACCTATTACTCCCTCGTTTACGGCAAGGTCTGCGCCCTCAACGTCGACCCGATCGAGAAAAAGCCTTTTTTCCATGTCCTGCCCAAGACCGACGCCTTGTCCCTGGCCACGGCGGGCTGCAACTTCCACTGCAAGTTTTGCCAGAACTGGGAGATTTCCCAATCCCGCCCGGAGCAGGTCGAGGCCACCGACCTTTCCCCTCGGGCGGCGGCGGAAGCGGCCTTGCGCCATGGATGCCCCTCGATCGCCTTCACCTACTCGGAGCCGACGGTTTTCTATGAGTATATGTCCGACACGGCCGCGGAAGCCCGGAAACGCGGCTTAAAGAGCGTCGTCGTCAGCAACGGGCATATCAATCCGGAGCCGCTTCGGGCCCTGACCGAGAAGGTCGACGCGATCAAGATCGATCTCAAGGCCTTCCGTCCGGAGTTCTACAGGACCTATGTCCGCGGCGAGCTCGATCCCGTCCTGGAGTCCATCCGGATCGTGCGCCAAAGCGGCGTCTGGCTGGAGATCGTCTACCTGGTCATTCCTACGCTCAACGACGGCGAGGCCGAGATCCGGGACATGTCCCGCTGGATGGCGGGCGAGATCGGACCGGACGTGCCGGTCCATTTCTCCCGCTTCCAGCCGATGTACCTGCTGAAGAACCTGCCCCCGACGCCCGTGGCGACCCTGGAAGCGGCCCGGCGCACGGCCCTGGCCGAGGGGCTCCGCTACGTCTACGTCGGGAACGTTCCGGGCCACGAGGGAGAGAACACCTATTGCCCGAAATGCCGTACCGCCGTCATTGAGCGGTCCGGCTTCGAGATCCGGGCGAACAGACTCAAGGGGGGCGCGTGCCCGAACTGCCGAACGCCGATCCCCGGCTTGTGGGCCTGAAGCTCCAGCCCGCGGCCTTGCGGCTGGGCTTTCTGGCGGCCGCCTGGCAGATCTTTCTGCTGCGCGAGTTCGCGGCCCAATTCTACGGTTCCGAAATCTCGTTCGGATTCGTCCTGGCCTTCTGGCTCCTGTGGGGCGGCTTGGGGAGCCGGGCCGGGAACGGCCGGCTCCTGGGCCGGGCGACGGCCGAGGGCTGCCTTTTCGCGGCTTTGATCGGGGCGCCCTTCGGCTTCGCCCTGCTCCGCTTGTCGGGACCCGCCCTGGGACTGCTGCCGGGCGAAGTGACGGGCTTCGGACCGATTCTCCTGTTTGCCGCCGTGTCCGCCGGGCCGATGAATTTTTTCCTGGGAGCCGCGTTCGCCCGGACCGCCGCCCACCGCCGTCCGGCCGGAGCTTACCTTTGGGAGTCGGCGGGCGCCGCGGCCGGCGCCGCGCTCTCGTACGGCTTCCTCGTTCCCGCCCTGCCGGCGGGAGCCGCGCTGGCGGTCATCGGCGTTGTCGGCGCCGCCTCGTCGCGGCTGGACGGGCCGGCAGCCAGGCGCCGCGCCTGGGCCTGGGCCTGGGTCGGAGCCGCCGCCTGGAGCCTTCTTCCGGCCTTCCTGGACGCTCCCAGCCAGGCCGTTCGATGGCGGCCTTTCGAGCTGGTTCTGACGAAGGACGGTCCTTCTGGACGCATGCAAGCCGTTCGGAGAGCGGACGAAGTGACGGTTTACGAGAATGGCCTTAAGACTTTCGCCGCCGCGGACAGATCCGAAAGCGTGGAATCGGCCGGCTTCGCGCTTCTGCAGAGGCCGAGGGCGGGCCGGGTCCTCCTCCTCGGCGGCGGTTGGGCGGGCCTGGCCGCCGAAGTCCTGCGCTATGATCCCGAGGCCGTGGATATCGTGGAGAGCGACTATGCCGCCGTCAAAGCCGTTCTCCCCTTCCTGCCGCCCCGGGACCGGGCCGCTCTGGCCGATCCCCGCGTCCATTGGACGATCGCGGACGGACGGCGGCATCTGGAACGCGCAAGTCGGAGATACGACTTTATCCTCATCGGCCTGCCCGACCCCGCCACGGCCCAGCTCAACCGATTCTACTCGGCCGAGTTCTTCCGCCTCGCCGCGAGCCGCCTGGATCCCGGCGGCGTTCTGTCCTTCCGCGCCGGCGCCGCCGAAAACTACATCGGCCCCGTCTTGGCCCGCTATCTCGCGACCCACGAGGCCACGCTCCGCACGGCGTTCCCCATCGTCGAAATCGCCCCCGGCGCATCGGCGGTCTTCCTGGCTTCCCGGGGACCGCTGACGCTCGACCCGGATCGGCTGGCCGGCGAGCTTGAGCGCCGCGACGCGGCGACGGCCTCCTTCAACCGGGCTTTCCTCCAAGCCCGCCTTCATCCTCTGCGCCGCGAAAGCCTGAGAACGGCCCTGAGCGCGGCCGGAGCGGCCATCAATTCCGACGACCGCCCGATCAGCTACTTCTACCATGCCCTCCTGTGGAGCGCCCAAAAGAAAGGTCCGGACGCCGCTTGGCTGGACCGCCTGGCCTCCATTCGCCCCTCCGTGCTCCTGGCTGCCGCGATCCTGCCCCTTCTTCTGATCATGGGCGCCTCTCTTCTCCGATCCCGCCGCGGGAGCCGGATGCCGCCTTCCTACCCGTTTCTTGTTCTCGGCTTGACGACGATGGCGGCCGAGCTGCTGCTCATGATCCGCTACCAGACCCTGCACGGAGGGCTCTACGGCCGAGTCGCCCTTCTCCTGGGCTTGTTCATGGCCGGGACGACGGCGGGAGCCTGGCTGGCGGCCCGGATCAAAGCGGAAACGCCCGCGGCGATCCTGGTCCCCTCCGCCGTTTCCTTCCTGCTTCTGGGATTTTCAGCCCTCGGTTGGGACAAGGGACTGGGGGCGGCCGGCTTCGCCTGTCTATTCCCGGTCTGGGGATGCTGGGGCGGATTTCTCTTCGCCGCGCTCAGCCGGGCGTGTCCGGCTCCGGAAGGGCTCTCCGGCCGGGGCTATGCCGCGGATCTTCTGGGCGCGTTCGCGGGCTCGCTCGTCCTGTCCGCCGTCCTCCTCCCGCTGGCCGGGCTCGACAGGCTGTTCGCCGCCCTCGCCGCGATCAATCTCGCCCTTCTCGGCGCCTTGGCCCTGGACCGGCGCTTCCGGGGCGTTTGAACAGGGCTCCGATTTCCTTGAGAGCCGGGCGGATCTAACCTATAATCGATTCATCATGGAATCGAACGCCGCGGAAACCCTGATCGCCAACATCCGGCGCGTTTTCATCGGGGAGGAGAAGACGGTCCGGCTGGCCGTGACCGCCCTCCTGGCCCGGGGCCACCTGCTGATCGAGGACGTCCCCGGCATCGGCAAAACCCTGCTTGGAATCGCCCTGGCTCGTTCGATCGACGCGTCCTTCAAGCGCATCCAGTTCACCAACGACCTCCTGCCCTCGGACATCCTCGGCCTTTCGATCTACGACGCCAAGTCGGGGGCTTTCGATTTCAAACCCGGCCCCATCTTCAACCAGATCATCCTGGCCGACGAGATCAACCGGACCACGCCCAAGACCCAGAGCGCGCTTCTGGAAGCCATGAGCGACCTGCGGGTGTCGGTGGACGGGGCGACGAGGCCCCTGCCCTCGCCATTCATGATCATCGCCACCCAAAACCCCATCGAATATCACGGCACCTTTCCCTTGCCCGAGGCCCAGCTCGACCGCTTCCTTCTGCGCTTGAAGATCGGCTATCCGACGCGCCGGGACGAGACCGAGATCATTCGGGGAACGGATTACTACGAACGGGCGCAAGCCCTCGAGCCCGTCCTAACCTCGGCCGACATCCTGGCCCTGCAGGACCGGGCGGACGCCGTCCGGGTCGAGCCGTCCCTGCTGGGCTACGTTCTTGACCTCGTCCGCGCGACGCGCGACGACGGCCGCATCAAGCTGGGCGCCAGCCCGAGGGGCGCGCTTCTGCTGCGCCGGGCGGCCCAGGCGTACGCCCTGTCCTGCGGCCGCGGCCACGTCGTGCCCGAGGATATCCAAACCGTGGCCGTGCCCGTCCTGGCCCACCGGATCGTCATCGATTCGCAATCTTACGGCCTCGTCCGCATCCATGAATCGGACGCCGAGATCGAGGGGGTTTTGCGCCGGATCGCCGTGCCGGTCTGAAGAAGCTCCGCCATGCGTTTGACGCGCTTGGGCCTGTCCGTCCTCGCCGCCGCCGCTTTGACCGCCTTCGACGGCTTCGTCGCGGGCAACAATCTGCTCACCCTCGTCGCCGTCGTCCTGCTGGCCGCCCTCTTCGTCGCATTCATTCAGGTCCGGTACGGGCCCGGCGGCTTGGAGATCGATTTCGTATTTCCGGACCAGGTCTTTCAAGACGCGCCGTGCCTTCTGTCGATCGAAGCCCGCAACCCCAAGCGTCGGGCCCTTTATCAGATGGCGGTCGCAGGTCCATGGGGCCGGGCCGAGTTCCCCGTCATCCCGGGCCGCGGCTCGGTCCGGGCCGAGATGAGCCACGTTTTCCGCCGCCGCGGCCTGACCCGGGCCGACGATCTGGTCGTCGAAGGCATCCATCCCTTCGGATTTTTCCGCTACCGGCGCCCGCTCGAGGGCCTGGTCGTGACCGTCCTGCCGGCCCTCTTCGAGATCTACGGAAGGCCCGCGAGTCCGGCTGTCCGCCGGGACGCCGTGGCCGTGCCCCGGCGCGGCCGCGGCGACGAGTTCTTCGGCGTCCGTGAATACGCCCCGGGCGAAGACGCCCGGCTCATTCATTGGAAGCTGACCGCCCGGACGGGCCGCCCCCTGGTCTTGGAGTACGCCCAGACAATCGGCGACCGGGTCACCATCACCGCCGACGGAACGCCCGGACCGGGAACCGAGGAGCGCATCTCCGAGGCGGCTTCCCTGGCCCGCTTCTTCATCGACGCGGGGGCCGATGTGAGGCTGCGGACGAACGAGGGCGAGATCCCCTACGGCAAGGGGCTCCAGCACCTCCAGTCGATTTTGGAAGAGCTGGCCTTGCTCGGCGAAGGCAAGGACGTCCACTCGGCGCCGGGGAAAATTCCGATCCCCCCGCGGCCTGAGGCTCCGGCGGCGAATTCGCCCTCGGCCTCCCTTTACGCCGCCGCGGCCGCGGCCATCGCCTCGCTCTGGCTCGTCGAGGAGATCGCGCCGTTCTTCACGGCCCTCTCGGCCCTGATTCTTCCGGTCGGCTGGCTTTTCGACAAGCGGAATCGCCATCCGGTCCCCAAATGGTTTTTCGAGGCCGGGGCCCTGGTCGTTCTTCTCCTGGCCTTCCTGGTCGGGCTCCCCGCGGCCGGCCTCATCCCGACGATCGGGGCCATACTCGTCTATGTCGTGACGGCCTACCTCTGGTCGCCCAAGACGGCCCTCATCCGGAACCGCCTTCTTCTGGGCCTCTTCCTGCTTTTCGTCCTGGCCTCGAGCCAGGCCGTGGACCTTTGGTACGCCCCTGTTTTTGCCGCCTTCTTTCTGGCCGCGGGCGGCTGGCTGGCCCGCTGGCACGATCCGCCTTTCCTTTCCGGCCCAAAGCCCGGCCGGCGGCGCGGCGTTGCGGCCGTCGGGGGCCGCGTCCTGCTCGTGTCGGCTCTTCTTTTCGTCCTCCTGCCCCGGGCCTATGGGCCGAGCATGCAGCAGTTCCTGGCGGCGACGGGCTTGAGCCGTTTTCAAAGCCCCCGCAGCTCGTTCGCCGGGCTTTCGGACCAGGTCGATCTGGGATTCTTCGGGCCCCTGCGCAAGAATCCGGCCCGGGCCATGCAGGTTCGTTTCGTCGACCCTCCGGCGGACTTCCGGCGGCCGGAGTTCCTGCGGGTCAGGGCCGGGGCGTTTGACCGGTTCACCGGCCGCCGCTGGACGAGAAGCGGCGGCGATTTCCGGGTCCGGGACGGAACCCGATTTTTCAAGTCGCGCAACGGCCTTTACATCATCCGCAACCGCGACGGCCTGATCGCCTTCCCCGGCTATGATTCCGAAGGCCCCGCGTCCAGGCTGGAGTTTCTCGTCTTCCCCATGATCGGGTCGACGGTTTTCAGCGCCGGAAGCATCGGGGCCCTGGAGACGGGGGCGCGTTCGGCCGCTTTTGATCTCAACGACACGACCACCTTCCCCTTCCTGTTCGGCGCCCAGATCCGTTACCGTATTCGCGTCCCGGCGGAACGGGCTCCTGACGGCCCCCGGCGCGAATCCGCGGTCCCTGCCTACGGCGACGCCGTGGAGGGATACGAGACGATTCTGAAGACGCGATTCCTGGACCCGGCGGGCACGGGCGCCCGCTGGAAGGCCGAGGCGGAACGGATGACGATCCGGGCGAATACGCCCGGCGAGCGGGCCGCCGCCATGGAAACCTGGTTCCGGACGAGGTTCGCCTACTCCCTGACGGCCGCCCGCAACCGCCAGGATATGGATGCGTTCCTCTGGACGACCCGGGCCGGAAACTGCGAGTACTTCGCCACGGCCATGGCTCTTCTCCTCCGTCATCTCGGCATACCCAGCCGGCTGGCGGTGGGATTCTTGGCCGCGGAATGGAACGCATTCGGCGGCTTTTTCAACGTCCGCCAGAGCGACGCCCACGCCTGGGTGGAGGCCTATCTTCCCGACCGGGGTTGGACGACTTTCGATCCCACGCCGGCCGACGTTCTCGACCGGGAGGGCCGATCCTGGCCGGCCGTGGTCTGGGGCCGCCTCCGCCGCGGTTTGGACGCGGTCGAATCCCGCTGGTACCGGTATGTCGTCGGTTACGATACGGACACCCGGATAACCTTCTTCCGCCTGCTCGACCGGGGCTTCTCCCGGATTCTCGTCCCGATCGGCGGAGCGGCGTTCCTGATCGCCATCCTGGCCTTCGCGGTCGGAAAGGGAAAACTCCTCCAGCGGTGGCGGTTCCGGAAACGTCGGCGGATCCGCCGGGAGCATTTCTACTACCGGGTTCTCGACGGGCTGGAGCGGGCGGGTTTTCCCCGTTCGCCCGGGCAGACGGCCGGGGATTGGGCCGCCGAGGTCGTCCGACGCAGGCCGGATTTCGCCGTCCTGACGGGCCTGACCGAGACGTTCTATGCCGTCCGTTACGCCGGCGCCCGGCTGACGGACGCGGAGGAGCGCCGGGCGGCATCGGACGCGGACGCCGTCCTGCGGGCGCTTCGCGGCCCCTCTCGTTCGGCGAAGAAAACTCCTCTATTCTAACGGCGGGTCGATCCCACCGCCGCGTCAGGCCGCGTCTTTCTTCTTGCGCCGGAAGAGCCCCGAGATGTCGTCCACGATGGCGTAGACGACCGGAACCACGACCAGCGTCAGGACGGTCGAGCTGATCAGGCCGCCGATGATGGTATAGCCGATCCCGGCCCGGAAGCTCGAGCTCGTCCCGATCCCGGCCGCGACGGGGATCATGCCCAGGATCATGGCCAGGGTCGTCATCAGAATCGGGCGCAGCCGCGTCGACCCGGCCTCGACGATGGCCTCGAAGCGCTTCATCCCGCGCCGCCGCAGGACGTTGGTGTAATCGACCAGGAGGATCGAGTTCTTGGTCACCAGCCCCATCAGCATGATCAGGCCGATGAAGGCGACCATGTCGAAGATCTTGCCCGCCAGAAGCAGGGCCAGAACGGCGCCGATCAACGACAACGGCAGGGCCAGCATGATGACGATCGGCTGGAGGAACGACCCGAACTGGGAAGCCAGGATCATGTAAATAAAGACGATGGCCAAGGCCATGGCCAGCCCCAGCGAAGCGAACATTTTACTGGTCTGCTCGACTTGGCCGCCGAACTCGTAAGTGACGCCCTTGGGGATGTCGATGCCGGCCAGGGCGGCGTTGACCTTGGCCTTGATTTCGTTCAAGGGGCTGCCTTTGAGGATATTGGCCCCGATCATGATTTGGCGGGTCCGGTTGGACCGCCGGATCTGGGAGGGGCCGTTGACGGTCCGCAGCGAAGCCACCTGGTCCAGGCTGATCGTCCCGCCGCGCATGAGCGGCACATAGACCCGGCCCAGGCTGGCCACGTCGTTGCGGATGCCTTCCGCGGCCCGGACCCGGATGTCGATCAGCCGCTCGCCCTGGCGGAACTTCGAAGCCAAGTCGCCGTCGACGATCGAGCGCATGACCGCAGCCACCTGGGCCGTGCCCGTGCCCAGCCGGGCGGCGCGCAAGCGGTCGATCTGGATCTGGATCTCCGGCTTGGGCGGACGGTTGTCCGAGTTGACGTCGACCAGCCCGCTGACGCCCTGCAGGGCTTGCCGGACCCGCTCGCCGGCCAAGTTGAGGTCGGCCAGGTCCGTGCCCTTGAGGTTGATCTGGATCGGGAGCCGCTGCGCCGCAGCAAAGGCGGCGCCTCCCAAGGAGGAGGCTTCCTGGAAGGTGATCGCGGCACCGGGCACCTCGGCCAGCAGAGGCCGCAGACGGTCGCGATAGGCGGCGGCTTCATTGACCGGGATGTTCAGCTTGACGTTGACGGTGGCGGTGTCCGACGAGCCGTCGGTCGAGCCGACGACGACGGCCACGTCCCCGACTTCCGGCTGGGCCTTGAGGACCGCCTCGAGCGATCGGACGATGCGGTCGGTCTGGTCGAGGGCGCTCCCGGAGGCGGTCGAGACTTGGAGGTTGAACTCGTTCTTCTCGCCGCTCGGATAGCCGCCCATGCCCACCACGGAGAAGAGGTAGAGGCTGACGGCGAAGACGGCCGTGGTCAGAAGGATCGTTGTCTTGCGGTGCCGCAAAGTCCAAACCAGGATCGGGCGATAGCCGTCGCCCAGCTTGCCGTAGACGCGAGCGGCCAGGCGCTCCAACCCTCTGGACTCCGCGGCCCCGCCTCCGCGCCCGCTCTTTTTCTTGAAGAAGCGGGCGGACAGCATGGGTGCGAAGGTGAAGGCTTCCAGAAGGGAGACCAAGACCGCCGCCGCGACGGTGATGCCGAAGGCGCGGAAGAACTTGCCGGCGATCCCGGTGGTGAAGGCCACGGGCAGAAAGACCGCCACGATGGTCAGGGTCGTGGCCGTGACGGCCAGGCCGACCTCGGAGGTCCCGGTGCTGGCGGCCGTCATCGGGTCCTGGCCCAGCTTGTTCATGTGCCGGAAGATGTTCTCCCGGACGACGATGGCGTCGTCGATCAGCAGGCCGATCGACAGGCTCAAAGCCAGCAGGGTGATGACGTTCACGGTGAACCCGAACAAGGCCATGACCGCGAACGCGGCGATCAGGCAGACCGGCAGGCCGGCCACCGTGATCAGGGTGCTGCGCAGGTCGCCGAAGGAGAAGAGAACCACCAGGCCGGCCAGCAGGATGCCCAGGATCAGGGAACGAATGACTTCATCGCGCGAATTCTTGATCTGAACCGAGGAATCCGTGGTCGTCCGGATGTCCAGGCCGGGATTTTCAGCCCGGACGCCGGCCATCAGCTTGTTGACCTTGTCGGCCACCTTGACGGTGTTCGTGCCCGACTGCTTTTGGACGGTCAGCGAGACGCATTCCCGGCCGTTGATGCGCGAGATCGTCCGTTTGGTCTTGAAGCCGTCCTTGATCGCGGCCACATCCTTGAGAAAAACGGGGTTGCCCGCGACGTTGGCCACGGCGACATCGAGCATCTCCGAAAGGTCGGCGAACTCGGCCTTGGTCCGGATGAGGAAGTCCTCGCTGCGGCCGGTGATCCGGCCGGCCGGGAGGTTCAGGTTTTCACTCTTGATGGCCTGGGTCACCTGGGAGATCGACAGGCCCAGGGCGGCCAGCTTGTCCAGGTCGACCTCGACTTGGACTTCGCGCTCCCGGCCGCCGATGAGGTCGACGCCGCCGACGCCCTCGACCTGCTGGATCTCGACCTTGATGGTCTCGTCGACCAGAGTTCGGACCTCGGGCAGGCTCAAGCGTCCGTCACGGCTGTTGATGGCGAAGGAGATGACCGGCGAAGCCGAGGGGTCGAACTTGTTGATGACCGGTTCGATGATCTCGCGGGGCAGGCTGGCCCGTATGGCCGCGACCTTCTCCCTCACCTCGGTCGAGGCCAGTTGGGCATCCTTTTCCAGGACGAAGGACGCCAGGATCATCGACACGCCCTCGGACGAGGTCGAAGTGATCTTATCGATGCCGTTGATGGCGCTCAGGGCGTCCTCGATCGGCTTGCTGACCTGGGTCTCCATCTCCTCGGGCCCGACCCCCGGGTTGGCCACCGTGACGGCCACATAGGGCAGGGAGATGTCGGGCATCAAATCCACCCCCAGGCGGGTGTACGAGAGAGCGCCCACCACCGCCAGGGCCAGGACGACCATGGTGATGAAGACGGGCTGTTTGATCGATACGTCGGCGATTTTCATGGCCGGACCGCTCCTTCCATCACAGGCCGGCCGCCGGCCGCTCGACGATCTTGATCTTATCCTTGTCGTTGAGCTGTCCGGCGCCGATGGACACGATCCGCTCCTCTCCGGTCAAGCCGGACAGGATCTCGATCATGTCTCCGACGATGGCCCCGGCCTCGACCGGAATGAGACGGGCCTCGGCTTCGCCGGCCAGGAAGACGGCCTTGCGTCCGTTCCGGTCGACAAGCGAGGCCAGCGGGACGACCAGGGCGTTGCGCCGGCTCTGGACCCACTCGACCTCGGCGTACATGCCGGGCTTCAGCCGATGGCCCGGATTGGGCATGACCAGCTCGACATCGATCGTCCGGTTGACGGGATTCCCGACCGGGCTGATGATCGAGACCCGGGCGCTGAAGACTTCGCCGGGATAGGCCTCGAGCCTGACCGAGGCGGCCTGTCCCACGCCGATGAAGCGGATCTTCTTCTCGTCGACGGCGGCCACGACCTTGACCGTATCCACGTCGACCAGGTTCATGATCGGAGAGCTGGGATTGACCGACGCGCCCGGGTTGAGCAGGACGCGGGCCACGACGCCCTTGGCATCGCTGCGGACCTCGTAGGGCTTGTAATCGTAGCCGATCTCGTCCCGGTTGACGACCGAAACGATCTGGCCCGCGGCCACGGAGCTGCCGAGGCTGACCAGGTTGTTGGCGATCTTGCCGCCGACCTTGGAGAAGATCGAAACCTCGGCCACCGACTGCAGGCCGCCCGAGGAACGGATGATTTCCCGGATCTCCCGGCGGGAAGGCCGGGTGACCTCGACGGGGACGATGACGACCGGGGCGGGCCTGGCCGCTTCGATTTTCTTGGCCTGAACGGCCTTCCAGGCCCGCCAGCCGATCAGGCCGACCAGGGCGATCAGAATGACGACAAGGATGATTCTTCCGGCTTTCATAGGGTCCTCCCGCAGGAACGCAATAGGTTGTATCGGCTCAAGGTATGGTTGTAGACGATCTGAAGGCGGCTCAGCCGGGCGCTTTCCACGGCGTTCTGGGCGTCGATGAGCTCGGTGGCGCTCAAGAGGCCGTTGCGGAAGCGCTCATCGGCGATCCGCAGGGCGTCTTCGGCCTGCTTGATCTTGAGGCTTTCCAGGGGCCACTTGGCCTCATAGGTTCGGAGCTCGACCAGGGCGGAGTCGATCTCCATGGCCACGGTCCGCTCCAGGTCCGTTTTGCGAAGCTCGACGGCCCGCAATCCCGAGGCGGCCGAAGCCACCTGGGCCCGGACCCGGAAGCCGTCGAAGACCGGATAGCTCAAGGAGAGAAGGGCCGTCCAATTGCCCTTGATCTTTTCCATCTCCGGCATGAAGCCGTTGCGGAACTCGTAGTTGAAGGTCGCCGCCACGGTCGGCTTGTTGCCGGTCTTGGCCAGGGCCAGCGAAGCCCGGTTGAGGGTCATCTGGTGCTGCCATTGGCGGAACTCGACCCGGTTGCCCAGGGCTTCCTGGAGAGCGGCGTCGGCCGCGAAGTCGGCCGGCTGAAAGACGAACTCCGCGGCCGGCTGGAACGGGGTCTCGGGATCGCGCCCGGCCAGGGTGTTGAAGGCGATCCGGAACTTGTCGATGCTGGCCAGAAAATCGAGCCGTTGGGCCCGCAGGGCGCTGATCTGGACCTCCATGAGGTTGACATCGAAGCTCGAAGCCAGTCCCGCGTCGTAGCGCTGCCGGGCGATGGCCAGCTTCTTTTCGAAGGCGGCCAGGGCTTCGTCCAGGACCTTGACCGCTTCCTCGAAGTACAGCGTGCCGTAGAAAAGCGGTACGGCCTGGTAGGAGAGCTGGTGCTTGGCCATGGCCACGCCGTCGTTGGCCAGGTCCACTCCGGCCTTGCTCATCTCCACCGTTCGCGCCGTGCGGCCCCAATTGAAGACCTGCTCCATGACCGACGCCCGGATGTTGTAGTTGTCGGGCGTGCCGAACTTGATGGTCATCATCTCCCCGTTGTAGGGAAACTGGATCTCGCCGAACAAGCTCATCCGGGTGTAGCTGCCGCTGAGATTGACCTGCGGCAGGTAGGCGCTCTTGCTCTCGCCTATCTTTTCCTTGGCCCCGATCACCGCCTCGGCGGCGATCTGGACCTGCTGGTTGTTCTTGAGGATCAGGCCCGCCGCCTCCTTGAGGGTCATCGCCTCCTGGGCGCCGGCCGTCGCAGCCGCCGCCGTCGTCATCATCGCCGTGGCGGCGGCGATGATGACGGCCGTCCTCGCCGCCCCGAACAGGGCGCATTTCTTCATGACTTCGCCTCCATGACGCGTTTCATCATCTCCAGAAAGAAGCGGCCGGCGGCCCGGGCCTCGGCCTTGTCCCCCTCCAAAAGTTTCAAGCCCATCCCGATCTGGAGCGTCTTGAGGAATTTCATGATCTCGTCCAGGTCGAAGGGAAGCCGCTCGCCGGCCGCCTTGGCCTCAAGGACCCGGCGCAAGTCCCGCCATTGCGAGGCGTTGCGGAGGAGCCTATGGCCGGTCTCCTTGTCCTCGAACCGGACCATCCCCCCCATGCAGGGCAGGAACATCCTCAAGTAACCCCGATTCTTGTCGAAGTACTCCAGGTAAAAATCGATCCACATCTCAAGCAGGCCGAGGAACGACTCCGTGCCGGAGACCCGGCTCATGATCTCGGCGTGAACCTTGCCGACCTCCCGCTCCAGGATTTGGACGAAGATCTCGTCCTTGCTCTTGAAGTAGTAGTAGATCGTGCCTTTGGCCATCTCGGCCGCCTCGGCGATGTCCTCCATCCGGGCGTGAAAGTACCCGCGCTCCATGAAAACGCGCTCGGCCGCCGCGACGATGGCCTGCAGCCGGGCCGCTTCCTCGCGCTCCCGTCTCTCCTTGACGCCCATGGGCTTCTCCTCCCGGCCGCTTCCGTTTCGACTACACGGTCAGTTTTTTACTAGTTGGTCATATTACGGCTCTTCGGTCGCTTTGTCAAGGGCGGCGCTTGAGCGGCCCTGGTCAGGACGAATTCCCATTCCGTCCTCGCGGGGATGGCGCGAATTCTTAAAGTCTTTTCCCATAAAAGGTTTTCGCGCCGTCGGAATAAAAACCTTCACAGCCGAAGGCGCTTTCCTGCGCCCTCCTTGAAGGAGGGGCATGGGCGTTGAAACCAATAAGATTAAGAGTGTTAGTCGCCTTCGGGGGTAAAGGCTAGGCCCTCGCGATTTCGCCGTTGGCGGGCACCCCGCATGGCTTGGATTTTCCCGGAATCGCGAGAATATTTCTTAATAATTAGGGCCTCATATTTTGATCAGAATCTTTTTACGATAGAGCCACAGGCAGATCGACCAGAGCAGGGCCCAAGCGGCCAGGCTGGCCAGGATTTCGGCCGGCAGTTTCCCCGCCCAGCCGAGAAGCAGGTTCGTGAACGGTTTCACCAGGTGCTTGAGCCATTCCGTGGCCCCGGTCTGGGTGAAGATGTAGATGGCCAGGCAATTCATCCCCACGATGTTGAAGAAGACGATGCCCTGGCGGACTTTCTTGATGTCGAAGGCCCAGTAGCACAGGGCCATCATCAGCAGGCAGAATCCGCCGGAGGCGATGACGAACGAGCTGGTGCAGATCCGCTTGATCATCGGGGTCACCGCGGTCAGGGCGAACCCGATGCCGACGAGAGCCAGGCCGAAGATCGCCAGCCGCCTGACCTTGCAGCGAACCGGCCTGCCGCTCATCAGCCATTGACCCGCCAAGACGCCCCAAACCGTGTGGGCGATCGTGGGCAGGGCGTTGAACGAGACCCAATGCCCGGCCGAAAGCTCGCCGGAGATGAGCCTGTCCACCCAGGCTCCGAAGTTGTGATCGGGAACGAACGGTTGGTTGTAGCCGGGAACCCAGAAAATCCGGTAGATGACCTCCGTGGCCAGAATGAAGACGAAGCTCCAGGCGATCTGGACCTTGGCCGGCTTCCGCATCAGGAAGTAGGCGACGATCGTCGTCACCGCAAGCTGAGCCAGGACGTTCTGGAAGCGGAAGGTGATACGGCCGGGCTCGATGCAGTAAAGGGCCCAGCCGATCAGGAGGAGGAGAAAAGCCCTTTTGACGGTATGCCGGGTGATGAGAGCGCGGCTGTCGCCCCGGCGCTCCCGCTTGGCGGTCGAAAGGGCCATGGCAACGCCGACGATGAACATGAAGAACGGCTGGACCAGATCCCAGAACCGGAGACCGGCCCAGGGGTGGTGGTCGAACTGCGTGCCCAGGGCGAAGAGGAATGTGCCCTGCAAGGCCGGGTCGACCAGACGGCGGTAGATCTCGGTGCTCTCCCCGATCAGCAGGAACATGGTCAGGCCGCGGAAAAAATCGAGCGAGAACAGGCGGCCCTTGATTTCGGCGGCCGCAGCTTCATTGATGGCCATGGCTTATCTCCCCTTTCCGGATGCGATCGCGAGATGATGGACGGAGCGGCCGGGCCGAAGCTCGACCGTCGTCCATTCGGCCGGGCGGAAATCCGCCGTCCGGCCGTCCAGCTCGAGAATCCAGGATCCGCCCGTCATCCGCTCCCGCAGCCAGTCCGAGAGATGCAGGCTCCACGTCTGCGGACGGGTTGCCAGGAAGCGGCCGAATCGCGGATGGTCGGCGATCTCCAGCTCGAGCCCCGGGCCGGCCGAACGGATGACGGCGTGGATGTAGGCGATGTATTCGTCCAAACCCATGTAGCGGGCCTTGGGATGCGCGGCGAAGACCTCGGCGAATCCCTCCGGCCGGAGCGAGACGCCCCGGTCATGGCCGTCCGGCGGGGCCGGCAGGATCAGCGGCACGTCGTCGGTGCCGCCGAAGGGCGCGGTGGCGTTGGCGTTGCCCTGGACGGCATAGTCCTCGCCCAGGTAGCCGCCGTACCAGCCGAAGCCCTCGCGGGCCGCGATCCGCCAGGTGTTGTTGGCGAGCGAACTCGAGACGGCGTTGCCCCCCGTGGCGAAAGCCAGCGGAGCCGTCCCGAACTGGCGGGTCAGGCCCTCGATCGAACGGCGCATATGCAGGGCCTGGACCGCGGCCGGGATCTCGGCGTTGCGGCGGGTATCGTAGAATTCCCGGTACCATCCGACCTCGGCCCTTTCGCCGTCGAGCGGGCTCCCCCACCACGGCCCGGGCGGCGAGTCGAGGTCGGGCTGCATGTGCGTCCAGCCGTGGCTCTGGATCTCGATCAGGCCGGCCCGAACACCCTCGTCCAGCCCCTGCTTGGTCGGGCGGTAGTCCTGGCGCGTCCCAAAGCCGTCGATGAAAGGCTCGCCCCAGGAGGGAACGACGCTCCGGCTCCGGTCGTCCACGAAGCCGGGCAGGGCATTGACCACCAGGACGGCGTTATGGGCCTTGAGCGGCGCCAGGATGCAGCGGCGGATCTGATCGGCCGTCAGGGCGGCGTAATGCCAATGCTCCAGCCAGGCGTTCTGGGCGTTGCCCAGGTCGTCCATCATCAGGATGATCCGGTCCGTCCAGCTCTTGACCAGGGCGTAGCCGATGGCCGAGGTCAGGGCCCGTTTAAGTAAGGTCCGCACGGGCTGATAAGAGAGCATTCGGGCCGGATCGCCGCCGATCCAGATGGCCCGCGTCTCGGTATCGATCTCCCGGATGGTGGCCTGCGGCCAAGCCCCCTGGCGGACCAAGACGCGCGCCCCCTCGACATCGGCTTGGACCCGGCCTTTAAAAGCCGACGAGATATCGCCCGCGTCGAGCGGATCGGGCAGGCCTTGGGTTAGGAAATGCGGCTCGGCGACCCGCAGGTCGGCGCTGTGGGGATGGAAGGCCCTGAAGCGAACGCCCAGCAAGCCCTGGATCACCGGTTCTTTGATCCGGTCGGCCAGGGCGATGAGGCTGACGCCGTGCTCGCGCACGGCCCGGGCCAGGACGCCGTAGTCCTGCGTTAGGATCGGCCCCGCCTGGTCCGCGTCCCAGACAACGGCGCCGTAGCGGGCCCGGCCGTCGGCGTTCAGGAAATGCGACAGGCTCAAGCGCTCCTGGTCCAGCCGGGCGATGTCGAAGGGCACGCCCCAGGACTTGAGCAGAGTGACGAGATCCTGGAATTCAGCCCCGTCGGCGATGAGGCTGCTCGTCGGATCCTTCCACTGGTCTCCGATGACCAGAAGAACCCGGTAGGGCTTGACGGCGAATGCGGGCGCGGAGGCTGGAGCCGTCGCGGAGACCGCGGCCGGGGCCAAAATCCAGAGCATGAGTACGACGGCGGCGAAGCGCGGCTTGAGCCTCACGGCGGGATCCTCCTCCTCCGGGGGCCGATCCGGCCGCGCGGCGCGCGGCGCCTTCCCCCGGCATCGGGGAGGATCGTAAGTCCGGGCGCAAGGCCGTGTCAAGAAAAAGACGTAAATGCGCCTTGGTCGAGATCAAGGGAGCGCTAGGTCGGAGGCAGCCGTCAATAAACCCGGGGTATTTGTAGGGTTAAT
The DNA here is from genome assembly GCA_028749235.1 of Acidobacteriota bacterium. Classification (GTDB taxonomy): domain Bacteria; phylum Acidobacteriota; class Aminicenantia; order Aminicenantales; family UBA4085; genus UBA4085. The sequence continues at coordinate 39,426 of JAQULS010000005.1, forward strand.
ACTGAGCGGCGCTTATAACGCCCATTCGAAAATCGGGGTTTGGCGCCGCGAATGTATCAGCGGACATCGATTTCGTCGGGCAGCTCGTTGACGTCCTCCGGGCCCGCGTTCGGGAAATGGGCCGCCAGGCGCTCGCCGCAAGCGTCGATTCCTTCGACCAACCCCTCGGTGAATTCGCCTTTCTTGAAGCGGCCCGACATCGCGGCCGCCAGAGCCGTCCAGAAGTCGAGCCCGACCTTGGCGTGAATGCCCTCATCGCCCAGGACGAAGAAGCGGCGGCGCGAGGGAACGACGAAGAAAAGGATCCCGTTGCGGTCTTTGGTCCCCTCCATCTTCATCCGCTTGAAGGAGCGGCGGGCGACCGGTTCGATCGGTCCCCAGAAGAAGCGCGAAAGCGAGACGCGGATCTCGCCCGAGGTCCGCTGCTCCGCGGCCCGGATGGCCCCCCGCACCAAGTCGTCGTCGATCGTCTTCAAGAGTTTGCGCTGGGATATCCAAGCCATGGCTCGCTCCTTTACCAGCCGCCCGAGGCTCCGCCGCCGCCCGAACGGCCCCCGCCGCCGCCGAATCCGCCCCGCCCGCCGCGGCCGCCCCCTCCCGCAAGCAGGTTGATCAGAAGCCAGATGGCCAGAGACGGATTGGTGATCAGGATGATCAGGAAAATGATGATCCCGATGACGATGAGAACGGTTTCGACCTTGTCGGGGCCTTTACGGCGGGAGGACGGTTCTTCATTCGCCGTCGCCCCGCCCGCCACGATCGTTTGGACCTCGGCCACGGCCCGGCGTACAGCCCCATCGCGGTCGCCGGCTTGGATGCCCGGAGCCAAAATATCGTTGATGATCCGGGAGGCCTGTAGATCGGTGACTTTATCCTCCAGGCCATAGCCGACTTCGATCCGCATCTTGCGGTCGTCGGCCATGATGAAGAGGACGAGCCCGTCGTCCAACCCCTTGCGGCCGACCTTCCAGGCCTGAAACGCCTTGACCGCGTATTCCTCAATGGGGTAGCCGCCGGTCGTGCGGTCGATGTAGACGAGGAATTGGTAGCCGGTCGTCCGCTCCCAGTCTTCGAGAGAGAAATCCAGCTCCCGCACCGCGGCCGGCGACAGGAAGCCGGCCGCATCGGTCGCCCAGCGATCGGGCGAACGCGGAATCCGGATGTCCGCCCCCGGCCCGGGACCGGCTGCCAGGGGCAGGACGGCCCCCAGGGCCAGGACGGCAAGGCCGAGGAGGAGACGCCGGCCGAACGACACGGTTAGAACTGGACCTTGGGAGCCTGATCGGCGCCTTCAGCCGCCTTGAAGTAGGCCTTCTCGGCGAAACGGGAGCCGAAGAACCCGGCGATCAGCACGGTCGGAAAGCTCATCCGCTTGGTATTGAAGGCTTGGGCGGTTTCGTTGAAGCGTTGGCGCTCGACCGTGATCCGGTTTTCCGTCCCCTCGAGCTGCGACTGCAGGTCGCGGAAGTTCTGGGTGGCTTTAAGGTCGGGATACTTCTCGACCGCGACGAGAAGGCGCGAGAGGGCGCCGCCGAGCTGATCCTGGGCCGCTTGGAACTTGGCGAAGGCCGCGGGATCGTTGAGCTGGCCGGCGTCTATCTTGGTCTGTCCGACCTTGGCCCGGGCCTCGGTCACGGCGGTGAAGGTGTCTTTCTCGAAGGCGGCCGCTCCCTTGACGGTTTCGACCAGGTTGGGCACGAGATCGGCCCGCCGCTGGTACACGTTCTCGACCTGGGCCCAGCCGGAACGGACGCCCTGGTCGAGTTTGACCAGGCTATTGTAGGCGCCGACGCCCCACAAGGCGGCGATGACGATGCCCACGACGAGGATGCCGAGGCAGCCGAGTCCGAGGCTGCGGGCCTTGACGGGCTTGGCGGGCTTGGCGGGAGCGGGCGTTTGGTTCGTATCCATGGTTCACTCTCCTTCCGGAAGCATTATACCCGATTTCCAGTCCTGGGGTCAGGTCTTAAGACGCCTTCCGTCCCCGTAGCGGAAGTATTCCGCGAAGGGGATTCAAGATTTCTCTTGCCGTTCTTCGTCATATTTGACATAAATTGTCGCTATATTTCGGATATCTTGAATCTTAAGACCTGACCCCTAAAGGACGGTTCCGTCGGGGATGACGGCGTTCTTGGGCACCACGATGATGCCGTCGACGATGCAATAGGATTCGGTCCGCTCGTCCCGAACGCCGCGGGCGTTGACCAGCCGGACGCCCCGCCCGATGCGGGCGTTCTTGTCGATGATGGCGTTTCGGATCTCGGAGTCGCGGCCGATCCCGATCGGCGGGACGCCCTGGGCCTCGTGGCCGGCCTTCTCCTCGGCCGACTCGAAATAGTCGGCCCCCATGACGATCGTCCGGTCCATGAAGCAGCCCTCGGAGATCCGCGACCGGACTCCGATGATGGAATGGTGGATGCGGGAGCGGTTGATGATGCTCCCCTCGCACAGGATCGAGCCGAGGACGTCGGATTGGAGAATTTTGGATCCGGGCAGGAAGCGGGCGTGGGTGAAGATCGGCCGCTCCTCGTCGTAGAAATTGAACTTGGGCAGCGGCTCGGTCAGGTTCAGGTTGGCCTCGAAGAAGGCCGGGATGGTACCGATGTCCTCCCAGTAGCCGTCGAAGAAATAGGAGACGACCTTGCGCGTGCGGATGGCCTCGGGAATGACCTGGCGGCCGAAGTCCTCGTAGTCGCTGGCCCCCAGGATCTGCTTCAGGACGTCCCGGTTGAAGACGTAGATGCCGGTCGAGGCCAGGTGGGTGCGGCCGGCCGGGTTCAGGCCGGCGACGGCAAAGGCGGAATCGGGGATGCGCAGCGAAGCGATCACTCCGGGATCCTTGGGTTTTTCGGCGAACTCGACGATGTGCCCGGCCGGGTCGACCTTCATGATCCCGAACTCGGGCACCTGGTTCTCGGCCACCAGCGTCCCGGCGATGGTGATCTCGGCCCCGCTGCGGATGTGGTGCTCGACGAACTTGCGGTAGTCCATCCGGTAGAGATGGTCGCCGGCCAGGATGAGGATGAGATCCGCCTGGTCCGTGATGTAGTTCAGGTTCTGCCGCACCGCGTCGGCCGTGCCCTGGTACCAATCGCGGTTGTCCAGCGTCTGTTGGGCCGAGAGCAGGTTGACGAAATCCGGATGGAAGGCGTCGAAACGGTAGGAGACCAGGATATGGCGGTGGAGCGAATGGGAGGCGAACTGGGTCAGGACGAAGATGCGCCGGTACCCGGAGTGGATGCAGTTGGAAATGGGCACGTCGATCAGCCGGAAGCGGCCGGCGATGGGGACCGCCGGCTTGCTCCGCATCTTGGTCAGCGGGTAAAGCCGGCTGCCTTGGCCGCCGGCCATGATGACGGCGACGACGCTTGCTCCCATGGTGCGCTCCTCCGCGGTTGCGTAAAGCCTTTATAGCATAGATCCCCGAGGTCCGGAAAGTCGGATTTCCTTTGACATCGCCCATCCGCCTGGGATATTTTAGGATCAGTCGGATGCCGATGCGCGAGGAATCCCGGATCAAGGGAGGCCGTCATGCCCGAGGAAGGATTGGAAAAACGGATTTGCGCCCGGTTCCGCATTCCCGGCGCAACCGTGGCGTACCGGCGCGAACGCACGCTCTTCAAGCATAGTTCGGAATACGGCGGCGAGTTTCTGCCGATGCTCGACATCAGCCGAGGCGGCATCCGGTTCCTGTCGACGGAAGAGATTTCGCTCGACACCCGGCTCCATCTGAGCATCCAAGTTCCCGGCGATCCCAGCCCGCTCAAGATGGACGGCATCGTGCGCTGGTCGGCTCCCAACGTGGGCCAGAGCTTCAAGCACCAGCTGGGCGTCCAGTTCGCCGCTTACGGCGACAAGAAAGGGATGAACTATCCCGGGTCCCTGGTCAAGATCATCGCCTTCGAGCAGAAGTTCCTGGACGATACGACAATCATCAAGGACGAGACGGGCGGGCGCGGCAGCACCTTCTCGATCTGAAGCCCCTTCCCGGCCGACGGGGCTTAGCGCGCCGGCTTGCCCTTGTCCCCCTCCACGACGACCTGGCTGAAATCCGCCATCGGGTCGAGGATCTTCTTGATCCCCTGCAGAAGCCCGATCCGGGCCCGGCGAAGCTTCGCTTCCTCGGCCATGACCAGGACTTTCTCGAAAAAGGCGTCCAGCAGCGGCTGCAGTCGGAAGGCCATCTTCTGGGCCTGGACGAAATCCCCCTTGGCCAGCATCGGGGCGGTGTTGTCGCGGACGATGACGAAGGCGGCGTGAAGCTCCTTCTCGGCTTTTTCCTGGAGCAGGGCGGCGCTGACGGGAGCCGGGGGCTGGCCGCCGGCGATGTTGTTGATCCGCTTGGCCATCAGGATGAACGGCTCGAACTCGCGGCCGGACTTGAGGCTGTCCAGAGCTTTCAGCCGGAGCGAAGCGTGGAGGATGTTGTCCATTCCCGCGCCCAGGGCGGCGTTGATCAGGTCGTAGCGGAAACCCTGCCGCTCGAAAATCGAGCGCAGGCGCCCGGCGAAAAACTCCATCAGCTCGGCCCGCAGTTCGGCCGGCGGCCGCTTCAGCCGGTCGTCGTAGGCGGCCGCGGCCTTGTCCACGAGCCGCGGCAGGGACAGGCTCAACTTGCGTTCCAGGATGATCTTGCAGACGCCCTGGGCGCTGCGGCGCAGGCCGAACGGATCGCTCGAACCCGACGTCTGGATGCCGATGCCGACGACGCCGACGACGGAGTCGATCTTATCGGCCAATGAAAGAAGCGCCCCGCCCGCGGAGGCGGGGACGTCGTCCTCCAGGCCGGCCGGCTGGTAGTGCTCGGCGATGGCCTGGGCCACGGCCTCGGGCAGGCCTTCGGCCCTGGCATAAAGCCCCCCCATCCGGCCCTGCAGGGAGGGGAACTCCCGGACCATGTCCGTGAGCAGGTCGGCTTTGCAGAGTTCGGCGGCGACCGCCGCGTCCTTGGCCAGGGCCTTGGTCCCGGCTTTGTCGCAGAGATAGACGACGAGCTTCTTCAACCGCTGGGCCTTGTCCTCGTAGGAGCCCAGCTTTTCCTGAAAGAGCACGGCCTTCAATCCGGCCGCCCTTTTGCGGAGGGGGGTCTTACGATCCTGCTCCCAGAAGAAGCGGGCATCCGCCAGCCGGGCCTTGAGGACCCGCTCGTGGCCCTTCTGGATGAAGCCTTTCGGATCGGCGCCGGTGTCGGCCACGCCCAGGAAAAGGGGCATCTGGCGGGAGCCCTTGACCACGGAAAACAGCTTTTGGCCTTCCCTCATGGCCGTGCTCAAGACTTCGAGCGGCAGCGCCAGGAAGGCCTCGGGAAAGGATCCCATGACGACGAACGGGCACTCGACGTCCGAAGCCAGCTTGTCGAGCAGGGCCGGATCGGGATAGAGCTGGGCCTGGACGGCGGCCAGCTTTTCTTCGATCTGGGCCAGGATGGATGCCTTACGCTCCTCGAAGTCGAGAATGACTCCTTTGGCCCGCAGAACCTCGCGGTACGCGGCGAACGAATCGACCCGGATGGGCTCGGGAGCCCGGAGCTTGTGCCCGAACGTCCCGTCCGAGGCGGTCAACCCCTCGAATGTGAACGGCAGGGCCTTGCCGCCCAAAAGGCAGAGGATGTTGCGGAGCGGACGGGAAAATTTGAACGTCCCGGTTCCCCAGCGCATCATCCGCGGGAATGTCAGCGACGAGATGACCTTGCCGATGATTCCCGGCAGGATCTCGGCCGCCGGCTTGCCCCGGACGGCCGTCCGGACGCCGATATATTCGCCTTTTTCGGTGGTGAAGACCTGCAGGTCCTCGACCGCGACTCCTTTGGCCCGGGCGAATCCGATGGCCGAAGGCAGCGGCGATCCGTCGGCGGCGTAGGCGGCGGCCTTGGGCGGGCCGGTCACGACCATCTCCCGGTCGGGCTGGCCGGCCGGGATCTCGGCCAGGACGACCAGGCGGCGGCAGGTGCTGTAAAGCCGCAGGCTCGAGGCCGCGATCTGGGCGGCCTGGAGCTCCTTGCCGAACCGTTCGCGGATGTCCTCGACGGCCGAACGGACGTGCGACGGCGGCAGCTCTTCGGACAGGATCTCGAGCAGGAATTCCATCAGACGTTCCCTTCGGACGGGACGGCCACGCTGTTCGTGAAGGCCCGCGCCACTTGACTCACAAGGGCCCGGATCTGGGCGATCATCTTGACCCGCTCCGTGACGCTGATGGCGCCGCGGGCATCGAGCAGGTTGAAGGAGTGCGAGCACTTCAGGCACTGGTCATAGGCGGGCAGGTACAGGCCCCCCCCGACGAGCTGGGCCGCCTCTTTCTCGGACAGGGCGAAGATCTCGCGCAGGGATTTGACCGTGGCCTGGTTGAAGTTGTACTCGGAGAACTGCCGCTCCTCTTCGAGCCGCAGGTCCCGGTAGGTCACGTCGTCCGACCATTGCAGGTCGTACATGTCGTCCTTGCCCTCCAGGAACATCTCCAGACGCTCCAGGCCGTAAGTGATCTCGACCGGGATCGGAAAGACGTCGAGGCCGCCGGCCTGCTGAAAATAGGTGAACTGGCTGATCTCCAAACCGTCCAGCATGACCTGCCAGCCGACTCCCCAGGCCCCGATGGTGGGCGACTCCCAGTCGTCCTCGTCGAAGCGCAGGTCGTGGGCGTCCAGGTCGATGCCCAGGGCTCGCAGGCTGTCGATGTAGAGGCGTTGGACGTCGTCCGGCGAAGGCTTGAGGATGACCTGGAACTGGTGGTGCTTCTGGACCCGGTTGGGGTTGTCGCCGAAGCGGCCGTCCGTGGGCCGGCGGGCGGGTTGGACGTAGGCCGTCCTCCACGCGCGCGGACCCAGGACGCGGAAGAACGTGTCCGGAGTCATGGTCCCGGCGCCGACCTCGACGTCGTAGGACGGGGCCAGGTAGCAGCCCTGGTCCGCCCAGTAAGTTTGGAGGTTCAGGATCAGTTTCTGGAGACTCATTCGCTTTTCGGCTTCTCCCACTTAAGGACCGGGTTGCGGGCCGCGGCCGTCTCGTCCAG
>JAQULS010000238.1 GCA_028749235.1 Acidobacteriota bacterium
CAAACAGGGCCGCTCCAGTTCCCGCCAAAACGGCAACAGCGCCCAAAGTCGGAGCCCCGATGACGGCAGCCACGCCAACGCCGAGCACCCCGCCGATGAGCGAAAGGCCAAGATGCCGCTTCCATGCCTGCGATTCGGCCGCAGGCTTATCTCCTATTTGAGGAGAGGGAATCGTCTGCTGGCCCTGTTCCGTCGGCGTGGGCTTCGTCAATCCCAATGATCGCATTAATGTGGATTTCCCTTCTGGCGCTGTGACCGGGGAGGGCGCTCCAGCGATCGCGCCGTTCATCTGACCTTCGGCAAAACGCAAACCGCTGACCATCTTTGTAGTTTCGAACTCTCCAGCTTGGCAAATCCCGGCCAGGAGGGCGCTGATCCCGACCACGACGAATGTTCTCAATTTCAGCACTGCGTTATTCCTCTCTCAATGATGCTTTATGAAAAATAATTATCCATATAAACTTAGAATGCTATCGCCAGTAATAGCAGTAGTAGACTTTCTTGCCTAAAGAGTACTGGCTTACGATAAGGCCTTCCTTGGTCTTCCTGAAGACCACCTGCACCTTCGTGGTCGCGTCCAGGTTGATGGTGGTTTCGACTTTCCCGGGATTGCCATCCTGCGCCGGGACAAAAACAGTCTCACCCCTATAGCCCAGAATCCCGGCGTCCGCTCTGGTGAAGTGGCCGGAGTAAGGAATAGCCAGGAACACGACTTTTGCCGTCTCGGGAGTTCCGGGGAACCATGGCCCATGAGACGGCACTTCCTCCCCCGCAGCGACCGTCTTTTCCCGGCCGACCAGTGTAATGTCCGACAAGTCGTTCGGGGCGCTTTCTGTCGACATAGCTCCCCAGATATACCCCGTGAGGTCTTCCCTGGTGGGCAACGAGGTCGCCGCCTCATACGCATTCTTGAGCTTCGCGTAAGGCGTTTCGCCGGGGACAGCCTCCCACGCGAGGGACAACCTGCCAGCATCCGCCAGCTGCACAGGCTTGCCCTCCACCGGCTGGACGGCCTGCGTTCCCCTGGCCGTCGCGAGGAAATCCTGGACTGACCCGCCGAGCTCTTGGGCAGCCGCAAATCCCGAAGACCCCGCCATCAACATCCCCGCCAGGATCATCTTGAATTTCATCATCGCCTCCGGAGGTGAACCTCGCGGATCTGGGCTGCGCCGGTTATCATGGGATATACCCTATCCGGGGGGCCGCGCCGATGGCTGGCTCAGGACGCCCTGGCGCCTTGGCCTCGAGGCGGGGCACCCGCCACCGGCGGGCCGTCCCGTCGGCGCTCACCGTGAGCAGCTCCCCGCCGGGGAGCACGGAGACCTTCGAGACCGGGCCTTTATGCCCCACGAAGGAGCCCAACCGCTCACCCGTCCAGACGTCCCACACGCCGACCACGCCGTCCTCTCCCGCCGTGAACAGGTAGCTCTCATCCGAGCTCAGGGCGATGGCATTCAGGGGCGCCCCGTGGTCGTAGGTGACGGCGTGGCCGGGGCCGAACCTCTTGGCCTTCCCGTCCCTACCGGCCGTGAACAAATGTCCCCTCCGGCCCAGGACGATGTCCTCGACGACTCCCTCGTGCGCCTTGAAGTGGACAGGCGTGGCGCCGTACGTGAGACTCCACACGTATATCTCCCCGGCCGTGTTCCCCGCATACACGAATTGATATGACCCGTTGTCGGCGAAGGCCAGCTTGGAGATCCCGGTCGGGTACACGCCGGGCTCGCCGAGGCCGTCGAGCTTAAGCGACAGGTCGCCCCTCCGGGTGTCCCACGCCCGGACCTCCCCGTCGATGTCGCTCGTGAGCAGGAGCCTGAGCCCGCGGTGCACGATCATGTCCGTGATCGGCCCCGTATGCCCATCGTGCGTGAACGACCAGCGGCCCGAGCTGGAGTCGTACTCCCGAACCTGCCCGTCGTACGAGTGCCGCAGCTCGCCCGTCAGGGAGTCGAACTCGCGGACCCGGATGCCGTCGGTCACGAACAGATTCCCCCCGCCCTCCGTCGGCACCAACGCGAGGAAACGGATGTCCATATGCCCGCCGATGGAGGCGACCCTCTGGCCCGTCCGGGCGTCCAGCACGCTGACCGCGTCGCCGTCGGGCACGAACAGACGCTCGCCGCCCGGACTCACGACGATGTCCCGGACCCAGTCCCTCCCCTGGAACGCGAACAGCTGCCGGCCCGACAGGGCGTCGAACTTGCGGACCGTCCCCTTGACGTCTCCCGTGTAGACGAAGCGCCCGTCCGGGCTCGCGACGGCCGACAGCACGATCCCGCCCGTATTCGCCGCATACCTGGCTTGTTCCGCCGCCAGGAACGGACGCCTCGGCGCATAGCCCGCGTCGACGGGATCCGAGGCCGCGGCGCCGCGGCCGCTTTGGGCGTTGTCGAACACCCGCCCCAGAGCCCGGACGTCTCCGATCTCGCCCCGGGAAACCCCGGTCTGGACCGCGGCGGCGAGCGCCTCGGGGTCTGCGACCCCGTCCAGGGCCCGGGCCAGCGGAGCGCCGAACGCGGCCTGGGGGGCAGCCGCGCCCGCCTCGGCGGGAACCGCGGCTTGCGGAGCGAGGGCCTTGAGGAGGGCTGGGGCAGCGGCGCGCACGGACCCTGCCGCTTGAGGGGCCGCGGACACGGCCGGAGTCGGGATCAAGGAGACGGGCAAGCGGCCCCTTAGAGAAAGTGAAAAGGCGGGATCCGAAAGACTCCGGTCCCGCTGGAGCAGGCCGCTTGCGGCGGAGGCGCCCGCGCTGAGCACGGGAACCGCCGGCGCGTTCGTGCCGACGGACACGAGCCGGGCCACGGTCGCGGCAAAGGCCTGATCGGCCGGCTCGCTTAGGCCCAGCGCGAACAGGGCCGCGGTCAGAGCGAAGGCGGCGGATTTCTTCAGCGCTATTGTCATCTATTCCTCCGTATCGGTCGGGCATCCATTATAGTGCGCGAGCCCCTGGCGCCGAGCGGGCCCCTCGGGCAAAAGCCCGGAGGCATTCGGTCGTTTCAGGCGGGTTGACTCGACGCGCTCTCATTGATATCATCGTGTGATACCATGTCGACGCCATTCTCGCGGGTTTTCGTGAAGCTGCGCCGGCAGGCGGGCTTCGAGACGGCCTACCAGTTCCTCCACAAGAACGGAGGCTACCGGGCGTTCGGCTGCAGCTTCCCGAACTACCTCCGGGTC
>JAQULS010000101.1 GCA_028749235.1 Acidobacteriota bacterium
CGGCGAGACTTGGAAGGAGTTCTTTACCAGCGCCCGCGACTTCCTCAATGACCTGAGCCTGAACGACGGCAAAAAGCGGGACTGGACCTGGAATCAGTGGGACAACGAGCACCAGAACAAGGCCGTGCCCGGTAAGTGGCGGATGCGGCTCCTCGTCCCGGGCGTCCGACCCGAGCCGTTCTTCGTCGAGTTCACGATCAAAAACTGATCATCAGCCCTTGTTTTCAATCTTCTCCCTTCCCCGGGGACGGGAGAAGACCTGCTTTCATTGAGTGAACGACTGGCCGATGAACTTAAGGCCGTCGACGATCCCGGTCCGCCAGTAATTCCAAGCGTGGGCGCCGTCGCGGACACGGAACTCGTGCGGGATCTTGCGATTGATGAGGGCGATGTGGAGGGCGCAGTTGCCCTCGATCAGGAAATCGTCGTCACCGCAATCGATGTAATAACGGACTTTTTTCAGCTCGGCTTCGGGGATTGAATGGGCCAGGCTGACGGGATTGAGCTTCTTGAAGTAGTCCGTGGGCTGCCCCTTCGCCGCCGGCCTCGGGCCGAACAGCGCCGCGAACATCCGGTCGTACATCTTCGCCTCCATCCCTCCCGCGTCCTGCTCCGTCCAGACGGCGGCGCTGAAGGCGGCGCAGGCCGAGAACAGTTCCGGGTAGCGCATGGCCAGGGTCAGCGTGCCCCAGCCGCCCATGGACAGGCCGGAGATGCCGCGATATTGGCGGACGGGGCGCGTCCGGTAGGTCTTGTCGATGAAGGGAATCAGCTCCTTGACGAACATGTCCTCGTAGCGGACCTTGCCCTGGTAGTCGTTGATGTACCAGGTCGCTTTAGCGTCGGGCATGATGATGATCATCGGCGGGATCTCGCGGCCGGCGATGGCCTTGTCCGCGGCCATGTTGACTTCGCCGAATTGGATCCACCCGGCCGCGTCGTCGCCCAGGCCGTGCAGGAGATAGACCACGGGGTAGCGCCGGGTCGAGGTGGAGTAATCGGACGGCAGGTAGACGGCGAAGTCCACGTCCCGACCGAGAATGGGGCTGGCCAGTTTAAGTCCTTCCAGGACCTGGCCCTGCGGGCCGGCGGCTTGGGGGGACGCTGTGGCCCAAACGGTTAAAAACAAAAAGGATAATATAAGGGCTGTTTTTTTCAATTGATCTTGCCTCCAGAGCGAATAATAGTATATGAAAACAATTAAGATTAATAGAAATAGATAGGCATTGCTTCAGTTAGATCTACGGGAAATGCGAAATAAAAACTTAAGACAGGATTTATATGAGAAATGGGGCATGGATAACACGTCTAAAGAAGAAGAGATAGATCAATGAGCGAATATATAGAAGACGAAGATTTTTGGGGAATGGAGGAAGAAATTGATGAGTACGAGAAATCTGCTGAAGAAGAAATAATGGAGTTTTTTGAAAAGAATAAAGAGAATGTATTTTTTTCAAGGCAGATCGAAGTGATTTTCGAACAAAAATATTTTCATTGGGTTTCGAACCGAGCGATAAGAAGCCTCGTAGCAAGTAAACGAATACAAAGTGAATCCAGGGAGATTGCTGGGGGGATAAGGATTCACCTGCTATGGCATAGGAACTACCGATACTATAAAAGGGATGCAAAGGCTATTGTAAAGTTAGTTGAAGAATATGCCGCTCCCAGTGTTGCTGGGAGTATTGGAATACACGGAGAATTGATCGTACTCGAAGGTTTTGCTAGATTTCAGTATGTATTAATGGGAAGAAGTGTAAATGGATTCAAAGGAAAGCAGTGGAATAAATCAAATCACAATCTAGATTTTATTTTTTACAAAGACGGAATTAGTTATGGAGTAGAAGTTAAGAATACTTTGGGGTATATGGAATATAAAGAACTCCAGTTGAAAATTGAAATGTGCAGAGAGCTAGGAATCAGACCAGTTTTCGTTTCTCGAATGATGCCTAAAACATGGATTCATCAAATTGGGAGCGCTGGAGGTTTTGCTCTAATATTAAAATATCAACTTTATCCATTAAGTCACAAGAATTTAGCTGAAAGAGTAGCAAAAAGGCTAAAACTTCCGGTAGATTCGCCAAGGTCGATAGAAGATGGAACAATGAAGCGATTTGAAAATTGGCATAACAAGGTGAAAATGAAATGAAATTCACAAAAACGGAAGCACAACGCACAGAAAACAAAAGAAAACCGCATCACCCCTATGAATACGTGGTGTCTATACGAACTCAATCTAATTTCCATCCTATTATCCTGACACTTTTCGCCTCCGTCTTTCTGTTAACCATAATGATATCAGTGGGATGCCGCGGCGCGCAATCGGATTCCGCCTCGATCTCCGAAAAAAACGAAGTCTTCAAGACTTACCCCTATGGCGAGCCCGATCCGGTGCCCATTTTCGCCCGCTCGACCATGTGGGGCGGCGGCGCACGGCTCTATCCTTATACGTTCTTCAACAAGTTCAGCGGTACCGGCTCCGACCAGGAGTGGCCCGTGGTGCGACTCGAGAATCCCTATGTTTCGGTCGCCGTCCTGCCCAAGGTCGGCGGCAAGGTCTGGGGCGCGACGGACAAGGCGACCGGCCGGGATTTTCTCTACACCAACCACGTCATGAAGTTCCGAGAGATCGCCCTGCGCGGTCCCTGGACTTCGGGCGGCATCGAGTTCAACTTCGGCATCGTTGGCCACGCTCCCACGACCGCTTCGCCGGTGGACTACGTCCTGCGCCGCGACCCCGACGGGAGCGTGAGCTGTGTGGTCGGAGCCATGGACCTGCCCTCGCGCACCCGCTGGAGCGTCACCGTCCGCCTGCCCAAGGACAAGGCTTATTTCGAGACCCACGGCGCCTGGTACAACCCCACTCCCTTCAGCCAGTCTTATTATTATTGGTCCTGCGGAGCCATCAAGGCGGCCGACGACCTGCGCTACATCTTCCCCGGCCGCTGGCAGATCGGCCACGACTACAGCGTCCCGCTCGAGCCCTGGCCGGTCGACTCGCGGGGCCGCGATCTTTCCTGGTACAAGAACAACGCCTTCCCCGGCTCCAAGAGCTATTTCACCGTCGGCGAGCGCGAGGACTTCTACGGCGCCTGGTATGAAAAGAGCGACGCCGGGTTCGGCCACTGGGCCCTCTACGACGACATGCCCGGCCGCAAGGTCTGGATCTGGGACCTGTCGCGGGCCGGCGAAATCTGGGTCGACCTGCTGACCGACTCGGACGGCCAATACACCGAGCCTCAGGCCGGACGCCTCCTCAACCAGTCCGACCACGAGTTCCTGGCCTCGGGCACCGCCGACCGCTGGCGCGAGTTGTGGTTCCCCTACAGCGGCATCGGCCCCATGGCGGCCTCCTCGCCGCACGGCGTCCTGAGCGTCGCCGCGGCCGAAAAGACGCTGACCGTCGGGCTCTACCCGCTGAAAGCCGTCGACGATGACCTGGTCGTCACGGCCGGCGGCCAGGAGCTGCATCGGGAGCGCATCCAGGCCGAGCCGGCCAAGCCGGTGAAGAAGATCATTCCCGTCGCCCTGGCCGGCCGGGCTTTCACGGTCCGCCTCGGATCGTCGCTCGTGTACCACTCCGATCCGGCGGCCGACGACCTCGAGCGTCCGCTCCGTTTCAAACCGGTCGACGAAACGACGGCCGAGGGGCTCTACTTGAGCGGGACGCGGGACGAGAAGGCCCGCTATTTCGAGACGGCCCTCGAGAAATATGCCGCCTGCCTGGCCAAGGAGCCCTCGCATAGGGGCGCCCTGGTCCGCAGCGCCGAGCTTTACGCCCGCCGCGGCGAGACCGCCAAGGCCCTGTCCTTCGCCTCGCGGGCGCTCGACTTCGACATGTACGATCCCGCCGCGAACTACGTCTACGGCGTCGCCGCCCGCCGGCTCGGCAAGCTCACCGACGCCAAGGAGACGCTCGGCTGGGCGGCCCGTTCGGGCTCCTTCCGCTCGGCCGCCTACACCCGGCTGGCCGAGATAGCCATGAGCGAAAATAATTTCGGCCTGGCCGTCGACTACGCCCAGCGGTCGATCGACGTCAACAAGTACAACAGCGCGGGCTACGAAATCATGGCCGCCGCCGACCGGAAAGCCGGCCGGAAAGACGAGGCCCTCGAGGCCTTGAACCGGCTCCTCGAATTCGACCCGCTCGACCACCTGGCCCGCTTCGAGCTCTTCCTCCTGGACAAGAGCCCGCGGAGGCTGGAGGACTTTCAGTCCATGATCCGCAACGAGACGCCGGTGGAGAGCTATCTCGAGGCGGCCCTGGCCTACATGCGTTGGGGCCTCGACCATGACGCGGCCGAGCTTTTAATCCATGCGCCCGCCCATCCGACCGTCTACGCCTGGCTCGCGTTCTTGAAGCAAAAATCCGCGCCCGAGGAAAGCCGGGCCTGGCTGGACAAGGCCGTGGGGCTTTCTTCCCAGCTCGTCTTTCCCTTCCGGGAGGAGGAGATCCTGCTCTATGAATGGGTCATCACGGAGCGGCCGGGCGATTGGAAGCCGCGCTACTACCTGGGGCTCATTCTCTGGTCCAAAGGCCGGGTGGACGAAGCCCGGACGCTCTTCGCCCGGTGCGACGCGGCCGATTTCGCACCTTTCTTCCTGTCCCGGGCCATGCTGCAGCGGCCCGTGAACCCGGCGGCCGCCCTGGTCGACTACGAGAAGGCCGTCCGCATCGATGGGAAGACCTGGCGTAACTGGCATGCCTTGATCGAGTTCCACGCTCAAAGCGGCCGTCCCGAACCCGCCCTGGCCGCCGCCCGCCGGGCGGCCGAACTCTTCCCGGCCGAGGTGCCGATCCAGGTCGATCTGGTCCGGTCCCTGATGGCCGTCGGAAAATATGAAGAAGCGGCCGCCGTCCTCGACACCATCGAAGCCCTGCCGTTCGAGGGGGCCAGCGAAATCCACGCCCTGTTTGCCCGCACTCATCTCCAGCTCGGCCTGAACGCCGTCGCCAAGAAGGACTGGGCCGGCGCGGTGAAGTCGCTGGAACGGTCCGAGGAGTTCCCGGAGAAGCTGGGAACGGGCAAGCCCTTCGACGCGGATTATAGAATCCAGGACTATCTGCTCGGCTTGATCCACGGCCGCCTCGGCGACAAAGCCGCCTCCGCGGCCGCCTTCCAAGCCGTTATGGACTACACGGAGAAGTATCCCGAGGCCCGCGGGGCCGGCGCCTGGTTCGGCGCCCAAGCCTTGAAGCGGGCCGGTCAAGCGGCGAAAGCGGGGGAGATTCTCAAGACCGCGCCCTCGCCCGCCAAGGACCTTCAGGCCGCCCTCATGATCCTGGGTCATTGATGAATTGAAAAAAGGATAGGACCATGCGCCTGCAACTTCTCGACGTGATCGTCATCATCGGCTCCATTCTGATCTGCTTCGTCCCGGCCTTGTTCTACGGCCGCCGGGCCGGCAAGAACACGGCCGAGTTCTTCGCTTCGGGCCGGGCCGTGCCCTGGTGGCTGGCCGGGATATCGATGGTGGCCACGACCTTCTCCAGCGACACCCCCAACCTGGTCACCGATATCGTCCGCCGCACCGGCGTCGCCGGCAACTGGGTCTGGTGGGCTTTCACCCTGACCGGGGTGGCCACCGTCTTCTTCTTCGCCCGGCTGTGGCGACGTTCCGGAGTTCTGACCGACCTGGAGTTCTACGAGTTGCGTTATTCGGGCCAGGCGGCCGGCGTCGTGCGCGGATTCCGCTCGGTCTATCTGGGCTTGTTCTTCAACTGCATGATCATGGCCACCGTCAATCTGGCGGCCTGCAAGATCGCGGCTCTTCTTTTCGGCATGAGCCGGCTGGAAACGCTGCTCCTCGTCGGCGGGCTGAACATCTTTTTCGCCGCCTTCTCCGGCCTGTGGGGAGTCCTGGTCATCGACCTGATCCAATTCTTCGTCATGATGACGGCCGTGGTCGCCGTGGCCTTTTTCGCCGTCAAGGCCGTCGGCGGCCTGCCGGCCATGGTCGCGGCCGTCTCGGCCAAGACCGGGCCGCACGGCTTGAAGTTCCTGAACATGCTGCCGGACTTCAAGAACAACTGGGACATGGCCGTCGCCATCTTCATCATGCCGATCGCCGTCCAGTGGTGGTCGGTCTGGTATCCCGGGGCCGAGCCCGGCGGCGGATCGTACATCGCCCAGCGCATGCTGGCCTCCAAGTCGGAAAAGGACTCCCTGGGCGCGGTCCTCTTCTTCAACCTGGCCCATTACGTCCTGCGGCCCTGGCCCTGGATCCTGGTCGCCCTTTGCTCCCTGATCGTCTTCCCGGAGCTCTCCGACATTCAGAAGGCTTTCCCCGGCCTCAACCCGGCCCTGCTGGGGCATGATATCGCCTACCCGGCCATGTTCAAGTTCATGCCGGTCGGCTTCTTCGGCCTGATCATCGGCGGCCTGATCGCCGCCAACTCCTCGACCGTTCTGACCCATCTCAACTGGGGGGCCTCCTACCTGGTCCATGACTTCTACCGCCGCTTCATCAAGCGCGACGCGAGCGAGAAACACTACGTCATGGTGGGGCGGTTGGTGACCGTCGGCATCTTCTTCGCCGCCGGCGCCATGGTCTTCGTCCTGGACTCGGCCAAGGACAGCTTCGACATCATCCTCCAGGTCGGGGCGGGGACGGGACTCCTCTACCTCGTCCGCTGGTTCTGGTGGCGGGTTAACGCCTGGTGCGAGATTGCGGCCATGGTCAGTTCCTTCCTGGTCTCGGTCGCCCTGCTGATTCTCCGCAAGACGGGCCTGGTCGTGCCGACCCATTACGCCCTGATGATCACCATTGCGGTGACGTCGATCTGCTGGGTGGCCACGGCCTACTTGGGGCCGCAAACGGACAGGAAAACGCTTGTCGCCTTCTATAAAAAGGTGCGGCCGTTCGGCCCGGGCTGGAAAGCCGTGCGGGCCGAAGCCGGAATCACCGAGACCGACGGGAGGGGGACGCACGAGAGCATGCCGCTGGCCCTGGTCGGCTGGAGCACGGGAGTGGCCACCATCTGGTCGGCGCTCTTTCTGGTCGGCAATATCCTCTATGCGCGTTGGAACTACGTGGCGATTCTGGGCGCGGTCTTCGTCGTATGCGGCCTGATCCTGATCAAAGTGGTCAACAGGCTCTGGACGGGCAAGGAGACCGTCGCCACCCCGTCTATTTGACCTTCATCGCCTGGCGCATCGCGGCTTCTCCGTCCGCGCCCCAGTAGCCGCAGTCGAGCTCCAGAAAGACCGTGGTATAGGGCAGGGTCAGGTTGGTCTTGATCATCACGACTTTGAAAGTCTTGGCCGCCTGGTCCAGGCGCGATATCAGCTCCTCGTGCAGAACGGATTGGACCTCCAATCCGGCCAGCCGCTCCTTGATCCTGGCCCGGCAGACGTCCATGCCGGGAGCCATGGCCTCGGAGACGTAGTCCAACTCCTTGTCCAGGCGGACCTTGGGACGCAGGTGTTTGGCGGCGGCTACGGCCTTGAGCACCTCGTCGAGGACGGCGAAGTGGTCCTCTCCCGAGACGATGATCTCCATGCCGGGGCTGATTTGGAGAGGGAAGGCGGCATCGGCGATCACGATCCAATTGCGATGGCCGAGGGCCGGCAGTTCCTTGAGCAGGGTGTCGCGCCAGGGTCGGGCCGTCGTTTCCACAGGCCCGGCGAGGCTGGTCTCCGGCGTTTCCGACGCGGGCTTTTGAGGCGCCCGGCACGAGGCCAGGGCGACGATGGCGAGGGTTGAAAACAGAAGGGGAAGAACTTGGCGCATGCCCGGGCTCCTTTCGCGGCGAGGGTTACCTCAGGATATATAGCTCCGGGCTTGGAGCGTGTCAATTCGTGCTAAAATGATCTTCTGAGGAGAGAGCCATGAAGCTGGAGCGTTTTTACAAGAAAGCTATTGAAGTCGGCATCGCCAACGACCTGCGGAGCGGCGAGGAAATCAGACGCCTCCTGGCCGACGAGGCCGAAGCGTTCAAGGATATTAAAGAGGATGACCGCCGGGCCTATAATAAGGACCGCCTATTCAATCCCTTCGCCGACACCCGGGTTCTTCACGGCGACCTGGGGGCGGACATTGAAAGGATCATGGTCGGAATCGACATCGACACGGCCGAACTCCTCCTGGCCCATACCCTGAACCGGGACACCAAGGCCGGGATCGACCTGGTCCTCGGGCATCATCCCATGGGCGAGGCCCTGGTCCGGCTGTTCGACGTCATGCGCCTGCAATCCAGCTTGCTGGCCCTCTCCGGCGTTACCATCAGCGTCGCCGAGCAGCTCATGGACAAGAGAATCGGCGAGGTCGAACGCCGGCTCCTGCCGATCAACGCCACCCGGGAGATCGACGCGGCCCGCCTACTCGGCTTGCCTCTCATGTGCATCCATACGGCGGCCGACAACTGCGTCAATAAATACCTGACCGATCTGTTCGAGCGGGAGAAGCCGGCCCAGCTCAAGGACCTGGTCAAGCTTCTGCGGACCATCCCGGAATACGACAAAGCCGCCCGCCTGCAGATGGCGCCCAAGATCATCAACGGGGCCGACAACGCGTCCTGCGGCCGGATCATGCTCGAGATGACCGGCGGCACGGAAGGCTCCAAGGAGATCTACGACAAGATGGCGGCCGGCGGGATCAGCACCCTGGTCGAGATGCATATGAGCGAGGAGCATCTGACCAACGCCAAGAAGGCCAACCTAAACGTCGTCATCGCCGGCCACATCGCCAGCGATGTCCTGGGACTGAACCTGCTGCTGGACGAAATCGAGCGCGAGGAGCCGCTGGAGTTCATCGGCGTCAGCGGCTTCGAGCGGATAAGGCGCTGAACGTCCCCCGGTCTTCCGGCGCCTATTCGTACTTTCCGTCCCGGCCCAGAATCCCGAGGGCTCTTTCGTAGGTTCCCATCCTGACCGTCTTCGGGATGGAATGATCGCTCATGAAGATGTAGGGGATGCGCTTTTCTCGGATGGCTGTCAGCTTGGGGACGATCTCCCTCTCAAGAACCGCCGAATCGTTCGATTCGAAGGCGCGTATGTCCATGTTGCCGGCGAAAGCCATCTCTCCGCCCAGAGCCCGCACGGCATCCGAGAACTCGGCCACATGCTGGCCGCTCTTGGCTTCCAGCGGATGCAGGACGTCGACGCCGGCTTTCAGCAGGTCGGGCAGGAACGGCCGGATGAAGCCGCAGGCATGCAGGATGAACGGCAGGCCGTGGTCGTGGCAGAAGCCGGCGATCTTGCGATGGCAGGGGAAGATGAATGTGCGGTACATGGAGGGAGAGAAGAACGGGGCTTTCGTGTAGCCCATGTCGTCGTAGGTCCAGATGCCATCGGGCTTGCCGACCTCGCGGATCATGTAATCGAGGTGCCGGATGATATTGTCGGTCACGACCGAGCAGAAGTCGTGGATCCAAGCCGGATCAAGGACCATGGATTCGAGAAAGACCACGTCGCCCATGGCCCGGCGCATGATCTCGACCACGAGCATCTGCTGGTAGACCGCGAAGCGGTCCTCGGCCATCGCGGATTTATAGGCCGCGGCCAGGCTTTCCCAATCGGGGAAGCGGCGCATATCCAGTCCCTGCAGCAAGTCCCGGAACTCCGCTTTCCAGATCGCCGCGCTCGTCATCTCGAACCCGAGGTGTTCAGGCACGCCCGGCTTGGATTTCCATTCCCGGTGAAGCGCTCCCCAGCCGTTCCGCTTGACGACGGTTTCGGCGTCTTCGTCCACCACGACGTCGTCGATGGGGCGGCCCGTCACCCGAAACATCGAGCCTTTGATCTCGCGGACGTCGTGGTTAAAATGCTCGACCAGATCGACCCCGGGCGGCAGGCCCTGCTTCTCCCATTCGGCCTGGGTGTCCTGCCAGAACCACTCGAAAAGCCCCATCCGCTCGGGGCAGCGCTTGTCCCGGCAGATCGCGGTCAGGACTTCGCGGCGGGTCATTGTATCCAGCATAACAGATTTCCATCTCCAGGGGATGGTCTAGCGATGCAGCACCCGGCCAACGGCGAAATCGCGAGGGTTTAGCTTGCCGGCGTAACTCTGCGAGGGAACCCAATCCTCGCGGGGACTTTCGAAGCGACGTCCCTCCAAGGACTGCGAAGCGCGGCGGGGCGCCGGAGTATGTTTGAGCACGCGACCATCCATTGAGAAAGAGATGGAGTGGGCGGACTTATAAGTCCAGAAGATCAAACATGCGGAGTTGCGGAGGCGCCGAGTCCGAGTAGCGCCGGCAGGCGTTAAAAACCCGAAGCCGCCCTCGCGGAGGCTGTTGAAGCAACCGTCTCGACGAGGACCGCGCAAAGCCTGGCCGGGCCGGGTGCTGCACCGCAGGCCCTGGAGATGGAAGAAATCCCGGCAAAAAACGTCCCACGTAAGCCGCCCGTAAAATTGACTTCCCAGGGGGATTCGCTTAGAATCTCTGCGCTTTGGCGGCGTAGCTCAGTCGGTCAGAGCATGCGGCTCATATCCGCAGTGTCCGGGGTTCAAATCCCTGCGCCGCCATTCCCCCTTTCCGGCGATCGCTTCGCTCCGTCTAAATGATGCCGGATCAGCCGATTGCGTTCTATGGTAGAATTTCTCCGCCATGGCCCCCAAACGCCGTCTTCACCCCGCCTACCGGAAGTTCCGGGCTTTCGTGCTCGAACAAGGCCTGATCCGGCCCGGCGAGATCGTCCTGGTGGCCTGTTCGGGCGGGCCCGATTCCATGACCCTCCTCCATCTCTGTCTGGAGCTTGGCGCTGACGAGGGCTTTTCGACCGCGGTCGCTCATTTCAACCACGGCCTGCGGCCGCGCGCCGGGGCCGATGAGCGATTCGTGGAAAGGGCGGCCTTGGCCCTCGGCCTGCCTTATTTCGCCGGCCGCGCGGACGTCCGATCACTCGCCCGCGCCCGCGGCTTGGGCCTCGAGGAAGCCGGCCGCCTGGCTCGCTACGTGTTTCTCGAGCGGGCGGCGGCCGAGGCCGGGGCGGCCCGGATTGCGACCGGCCACACCATGAACGACCAGGCCGAGACCGTTCTTCTGCGCCTCCTGCGCGGAACCGGCCCCTGGGGGCTGGCCGGGATCCCGGCCAAACGGGCCCTCTCGATCGTCCGGCCGCTCTTGACGATCGAGCGCGACGATGTGCTCTCCTACCTGGCCGACCGCGGCATCGCCTACCGGCGGGACGAGACCAATCGCGATACGGAGATTCTCCGCAACCGCATCCGGCACGAGCTCATTCCGCATCTCGAGAATCGTTATGAACCCGCCGTCGTCCATTCCCTGGCCAGGCTGGCCAGGATCGCGGCCGACGAGGAGGATTGGCTCGACGCGACCGCCGCGGCCCGGATAAAAAAGATGCTGGGCGGGACCCCCTCCGCGCCGACCCTGGATGCCGCGGCCCTGCGCCGCCAGCCGCCCGCCCTGGCCCGCCGCATCGTTCGCGCTTACATCAAAACCCTAAAAGGCGACCTGCGCGACGTCTCCTTCGATGATATAGAGGCGATTCGGGCCTTGAGCGAAGGCAAGCGCCTGACGCTTTGGAAAGGGCTGACGATCGAGAGGC
>JAQULS010000239.1 GCA_028749235.1 Acidobacteriota bacterium
CGATGATTCCGCCGGGCAGGATTCCCACAAGCTCCGTCCACAGGAGAGCGACGGCCAGGCCGATTAGGATCGAGCCGGCCATCAGAACGCTTCCCCGTTCGCGGCCCAGTGCTCGACCAGGGCGGCGCCGACGCCGACGATGTTGCCCATGCCGATCAAACAGGATGCGCCGCCCGCCAGGCGGGCCGCCGCTTCCGTGATCCGGGCGGGATCGGCTCCGGGTATCGAAATGACCGAGGCGCCGAAACGGAGCGTCCGGCGCAGCCGGCGGCCGACCGGATGGGCATGATCGCCCACCGCCGCGATGCCGGCATATCCATCAAAAAAGCCCTTGTCCGCGGCCTCCAGCCATTGCCGCGTCCGGTCGGCACGGTCGGCACGGAGCGCCAGGACGGCCACGCGCCGGGCCGGAAGGCCCGTCCGGATCCGGGCTAATCGATCCAGCGACAGGGCGGTTGATTCGGGCTCGTTGGCGGCAAAGAGGCTGACGGCGCAGGACGTCGGCGGCAGGCCCGGAATCCGGAGCCGCCACGCTTTGAGGCTCCCGAAATCCGGGGCGGCCGCCGCCAAGCCGGCCGCGACCCCGGCTTCATCCGCGCCGCAATATGCGGCGACGGCCCGGGCCAGACGAAGGTTGGCGGGAAACTCCACGGCCGGTTCCGCTTCGCCCCCCTGGCCGGGAACGGCTGCCAGACGGCAGCCCGTCCGGGCCGCAGCGCTCTCGAAAACCGGGAGGATCTCCTCTTCCGGCACGAAGACGACGGTACCGGGGAGGAAGGCCCGGGTCAGCGTATCGGCAATCGCCTCTCTCGTCCGTCCCATTTCCTCCCGGTGGTCGAGCCTGGCGTTCGTGACGGCCAGGATGCCCGGCCGAAGAATGCCCGCCGCTTCGGCCCGCAGAGTCTCCGGCCCGATGCTCATCATCTCCGACACCAGGACGTCGGCTCCGATCCGAACGGCGGCTCGAAGAACGGCTTTCTGCTCAAGGATCGACGGCTGGCCGAGTCGCCGGATCTCCGTCTCCTCGCCCCCGGGTCCGATCAGAACCGGGCGCGACCCGGTGACTTTGGCCAAGACGATACGGCCGTTTCCCCGGAGCGCCGCGGCGACGAGACGGGTCACGGAGGACTTGCCCCTCGTTCCGGTCACGGCGATCCGCAGCGGAACGCGGCGACGGAAGATGTTCAGTCCGGCCCGCTCGACGGCCAAGGCGGCCAGACCCGCGGCGGTGATTATGGACGGAGCGGCCCATTCGATCATGTCTTTCGATTACCGGTATACCATTCTAGCCGCCCTCCCCCGGGACTTCCAGCCAAAAAAAAAGAGGCGAAAGAGCTTGGGTCTCTTTCGCCTCCCCACTGAAAGGAAGAGAGTTGAAAGGTATATTGTAGGCACTCGGGAGGTGCCTTTGCCTCTATTTAAAGCATGATTCGTGCCAAATGGCACCGCGATTTCACATTTCCCTCCCCCTGATAAACCCGGATATTAATAAAGAACCGGATCCTGAAGCAAAAATAGTTTACACCCTGGTAATTTTTTTTACGGTTTTCATGGACTGACCGGCAGGGTTATAAACTTCGGACGGGCCGCGGCTTCGGGACGCGCGAGGGTGGAGACGCCCCAATCTTTTCGGATCCCACTCTAATGAGACGGTCTTTAACCCCGATTTTTCCCACATCCTCAAAAATGGATCGCCTTGATTTCCAGGAACCATTCGGGCGGAGTCCCCCAACTTGTAAATATAGGCAGTCTCTACTATGATAATTTAAGCATAAGGACGCGGGAATCCATTGACGCGCGAAGCTTTCATCCTGACCGATAAACTGATCGCCGAGATCTCGGCCTGCATACGCGCCGTTTTAGCCCGTAAATTCCCCGAAATGTCCCTGCCCCAGCGCGAAGACGTCGAACAGAATGTCATGATCAAGCTCTGCCGGATGGCCAGGGATGGGAAAAAGATCGACCATCTGACGTCTTATCTTTGGAGGGTCGTGACGACGACCGCTCTGGACTGGCTGGAAGCGACGGGGGGAACGGTCTCCCTGGAGGAATGCCTGGAGAAAGGCGGTTTCCACGGACTACCCGAGGGGATTCTCGTCGCCTCGGACGAGGACGCCTTCGAGGCCCGCCGACGCTTGGAAGACCTGCTCGCGAGCCTGCCCGACAAGAGGCGGCTCGTGGTCAAGCTCCAACTCGCGGGTTGGGACATCGAGGAATCGGCCGCCTGGCTGGGCTGGACGCCGGCCAAGGTCCGGCACTTGCTGTACCGTGGACTCGGCCAGATGAAAAAGATAAGACGCGAAGCGCGGGAGAAGGAAAATGAAGGCGGAGAAGCCGGATTGCCCGGCGCCGGACGAGTTCGAGAAGGCCTTCCGGACTGACGCGTCGATAGAGGCGCGCGAACGGCTGGTCGATCATGCTCTCGTTTGCCCCTCGTGCCGGGCCAAAATAGACGTCCTGCTCCAGGTAAAAAGGGAGGTTTCGGCCCGCCGGAAGGAATTCGAGGCTTTGGCGGCCGGGAGCCTCCGGGAGCTGCGGCCCGCTGCGCGGGGCGGCGAGACGCCGGTCCGCCCCCGCGTCCGGTCCGCCTGGCGGAGGCCCGCGGCGGCTTTCGGAGTCCTACTCCTCTTGGGCGTCGCATCCGCCCTGCTTTTCGGTCCTTTCTCCAGGAAAATCGATGTCCTCCGGGACGGCGAATCGGGAGGGCTCGTTCTCATCAGCCCTAAAGGCGTGATCGACGCGTTTCCCGTCGAGTTTCGCTGGAAAGCGCCGCCGCAGGCGGACGCATTTAAATTCGAGCTGATCGATGACCGGCTGGCGACCGTCATTCCCGAGACCGGGACCAACGAACGGACGTTCAGCCTGCCGATCGGCTACGAGCACAAGATTCAGCCCGGCCGGACCTACATCTGGAGCGTCAAGGCCGTGGACGATCTCGATCATCTCGTCGGTTCGGCCCAGCGGTCATTCACCATCCGAGTGAAAGACTAATCCCCCATCAGCACGAAGGGCGCCCAGATGAAAGGGGGCTCGCGCCATGATCGAATGGCTTCGACCTTGGCCAGGCGCAGGGCTTCTCTCTTGGATCGTCCTCCGGTCCAATACCCGTAGAAAGCTTTCATGAATCGCGCCGTGGC
>JAQULS010000102.1 GCA_028749235.1 Acidobacteriota bacterium
GTCCTACTTGTCCTGGCGGCCCTAACGATCCCGGCCGGCATGGCTGGATCAGTTAGGACTGCCGCTCCAACCGCACCGGCCGAAGCGTCTGTGCGGATGGGGACGATTTCGGAAGCCTTCATCGAGGCGGCTGCCCTAACGATCCCGGCTTCCCCCCTCGCGTCCGCTCCCGTCGAATCGCTGAAGGTCGAGGTCAAGCCGACCGTCCTGTTCGTTCAGGACGGAGCCGTCCTCAAGCAGAGAATCGACTTGGTCATCGACAGCACCGCGGCCCATGCGGCGGCCTCCCTCGAGGTCAGGAGCGCGGGTAAATCCTTGGCCTTCGATATCGACGGCTTGTCCGCTGGACGGAACACCATCTCGGTGAACATTCCCGAAATCCTGAAAACCACGTCGGCGACCTTTACGGTGACTGCCGGCAAGGTCAAGACGGTCAAGACCGTGACCCTCTCTCCCCAGCGCAAGTGGACGCTCTATCTTCTGCCGCACAGCCATACCGACATCGGCTATACCGAGCTTCAGAGCCGGGTGGCCCGCAACCACGTCGAGTACCTGGATTCGGTCATTGAGTTCTGCAAGGCCACCGACGGCTATCCCGAGGAGGCCCGTTTCCGCTGGAACATCGAGGTCGCCTGGGCCCTGGAGAACTTCCTCAAGACCCGCCCGCCGGCCAAGGTCGAAGCGCTCCTCGCCCTGCTCAAGTCGGGGCGGGTGGAGCTTTCCGCCTGGTATCTCAACCAATCCGACGGCTTCGGCCACGAGGAACTCATCCGCTCGGTCGAGCTGGCCCGCAAGCTGAGCCGGAACTACGGCTTCCCCCTCCGCGCGGCCATGAACAATGACGTCACCGGCTTCAGCTGGGCGGCGCCGCAGGTTCTGAGCCAGGTGGGCGTGAAATGGTTCACCACGGGCATCAACGAGACCCGCTCCCGCGCCCCCCTGCGCCGGCCCAACCCGTTCTACTGGGAGTCTCCCGACGGCAGCAAGATCCTGCACTGGAACGGCGAGCACTACCTCTTCGCCAACTACGACCTGCTCGTCCACGAGGGAATCGAGAAAAGCTTTCCCAAAATCATCGACTACCTGGCCAAGCTCCAGGCCCGCGGCGATTATCCCTACGACCGGATCGCCTTCCACGTCAGCGGCTATGTCACGGACAACTGCCCGCCGCGCAAAGAGCTGTCCGACCGGGTCAAGGAATGGAACGCCCGCTGGGCCTACCCCAAGCTCCGGCTGGCGACCATGAGCGAATACTTCGAGGGCCTGGAGAAGGCCTACGCCAAAACCATCCCCACGCACAAGCTGGGCTGGCCCGACTACTGGACGGACGGCATCGGCTCGACGGCCTACGAGACCGGGCTCAACCGGCTGGCCCACGGCGACATCGCCGCGGCCGAAACCTGGTCGCTGACGGCCAGTCTGCTCGACAAAAGCTTCGCCTTCCCGACCGACGACATCAAGGAAGCCTACGAGCAGACCATGCTCTACGATGAGCACACCTGGGGCGCCCACAATTCCATCAGCGAGCCCGAGTCGGAGCTGGCCCGCGGGCAGTGGCTGATCAAAGGCGAATACGCCTACGCGGCCCGCGAGATGGCCCGTACGCTCGCTTCCAGGAGCCTGGGCTCGATCATCAAGCGCATCCCGAATCCGGGCTTGTACGCCATGGCCGTCTTCAACCCGCTGTCCTGGGAGCGGACGGACATGGTCCGGACGGCCCTGCCGGCGGCCCTGGTCGAGAAGAAAGGCAGGTTCAAGCTGTTCGAGAAGGCCACCGGGGCCGAGATCTCGTACCAGATCGTCGACAAGACGACGCTGCTCTTCCAGGCCACCGTTCCCTCGATGGGCTACGCGGTTTACACCATCACGCCCGACGTCGCCCCCGCGCCCCCGGCGCCCGCCGCGGTCGTGGGCAAGACGACGATCGAGAACAAGTATTACAAGGCCGTCGTGGATACGGTGACCGGCGGCTTGGCCAGCCTCGTCGACAAGCAGACTGGGATGGAGCTCGTGGATTCGAAATCCGGCTTCGCTTTGAACCAGTTCATCTACGAGAACCCGGTCGGCGGCCGCGCGGCCGTGGACGACATGGCCAAGCGGGCCGACTTCAAGCGCTATTCGCCCGCGGCGGCAACGGCCAAGCCCGGCCTGCAGGGGCCGGGCGCCTCCAGCCTGGTGGTGACCAGCAAGGCCTTCCGCAACCCCGAGATCAAGCAGGAAGTCATCCTGTATGACGGGATCAAGAGGATCGACATCGTCAACACCCTGCGCAAGGAAGAGACTTTTGATCCCGAGGCGGCCTACTTCGCCTTTCCCTTCAAGGTCGAAGGCGGCAAGATGCGTTTCGAGATCGCCGACGGGGCGATGACGCCCGAAACCGAACAGCTTCCGGGGACGACCCGCGACTGGCATACCGTCCAGACCTGGGTCGAGGCTGCCGGGGCGAAATCGAGCGTGGTCTGGTCTCCCATCGAGGCCCCGCTCGTCCAGTTCGGCGACATCAATACGGGTAAGTGGCTCACCAAGCTCGATCTCAAGAACGCCTTCGT
This sequence comes from Acidobacteriota bacterium, assembly GCA_028749235.1. Lineage (GTDB taxonomy): Bacteria > Acidobacteriota > Aminicenantia > Aminicenantales > UBA4085 > UBA4085. The sequence goes on from JAQULS010000102.1 coordinate 2,550, forward strand.
CTTTTCCTACGCCCTGAACAATCTATGGATGACGAACTTCAAGGCCTCCCAGGGCGGGACGCTGGTCTTCCGCTATTCGTTGACCAGCCGCGTCGGCGGCGCCGACCCCACGGCGTCCACCCGCTTCGGCTGGGAGACGCACGCTCCGTTGACGGCCGTCTGGCTGGCGGAGAAGAACAAAGGCAATCTGCCCCCGGGTAAAGTGAGCTTCTTTGCCGTCGACTCGCCCAACGTGGTCATCCAGGCCGTCGTCCCGTCCGACCGTTGGGGCGGGATCTCGGTCCGGTTGCGCGAGATCGCGGGCCAGGCCGGGAAGGCGCGGCTGACGTCGCCGCTTCTTTATACCGACACCGTGACCTACCTGGTCACGGACATCGCCGAGAACCCGTCCAACACTTTCAAGGTCGTCCCGGAGTCGATCTACGTCCCGTTCCGGCCGTACGGCATCCACACCGTGGTCGTCCGGCCGAACTAGCGAACGATAGGAAATCGCAGACACATACCTAATTCGGGGCCGAGCCGCCTACGGCTAACGAATTCTCAGCCACATACTGAATTCGGATCTCAGGGGTCCTGAGTGGGGTGGAGGGGAATTCGGTATGTGTCTGGGAATGAAAAGGGGGGCGCGAGGCGCGCCCCCCGGAAAATCGTTCGGGCTATCCGGCTTACTTGTGCTTCCGGATGTAGATGTTGCCCTGGTAGTTCTGGAGGCTCATCTCGACGCCGCCGCCGTTGATGGAGCCGATCACGGCCCGCTCCAGGCTGATCCGATACTTGCCGCCCTCGCGGCCGGTGGATTTCTCGGCCTCGGCGGGCATGGCCTTGAGGGCCAGGTCGAAGTCGGTGAAGACTTCGCCCATCGAGGACTTGATCCGGAAAGAGGCCTTGGCATCGGCCGGCAGGGTCACGTCGACGTCGCCGTTGAAGGTGACGAAGGACATCGGCTTGCCGGCGGGCATCCGGCTGAAGACGACTTCGATGTCGCCGTTGGTCGTCTCGGCCACGACCGGGCCGGACACGTTGGTCAGCTTGAGGCCGCCGTTGGCGGACTCGATCTCGATCTGGCCGCCGACGTTCTCGACTACGACCTTGTCCAGGTTGGCGCCGTCGATTTTGAGCGACGTTCCGGCCGGGACCTTGACGTCCAAGTCGTAGGCCTGCCGCCAGGATTCGACTTCCAAGGTCACGACGTTGTCCTCCTCTTCGACGGTCAGTCCGGACCCGGCCAGCGGCACGGGCTTGAGGCCAGCGGCCTTGGCCTGCTTGTCCTTTTCTGACTTCTCGGCATCTTCGAAAAAGGCCCGGACCCTGGGCGCCCTTGCGGGCCGAGGCGTCGGGGCGACGACGGCGACGCCGCTCGAGGGGGCGGCGGCCGGGGCCGGCATGCCGGGAATCCCGGCCAGGGCGGGCAGGTTCCAATCGTTCTTGACCGACTTGGCCCGGGGCGTGGCCTCGATGATGATGTCCTTGCCCTCATAGCCGGAGATCTTGATCGAGCCGAACATGATGTTGGCTTCGAAGGTGGCCGGCTGGCCGGGCTTGCTGAGAGGGACGACCAGCCGCTCGGGGGCGGCAGCCGCTTCGGCAGTCCTAACGGATCCAGCCGTTGCGGCCGGGATCGTGAGGGCGGTGGGATCGGCGGTCAGCCCGGCGATGCCGACAATGGTCAGCAGCAGGGCCGGAATGAGGACGCGAAGAAGGGTCTTTTTCATGGGCATCTCCTTAAGTGATTTCATTTGGATTTGCGGATCAGGATGTCGCCGTTCAGGGTCTCGCAGCGGATTTCGGGCCCGCCTTTGCCGACCCGGACGCCGGTGAAGCCGCCCCGGCCGTAGACCGTCTTGCCGTCGCGCTTTTCGATCTTGACGGGCTCGGCCGGCAGGGACGTCACGGCGTAGTCGGACAGGGCTTCCCCGGTCATGGACTTGAGCCGGAGGTCGGCCGCCAGCCCGTCGCAGAAGGATAGGTCGACGTCGCCATTGACCGTGGTGAAGGCGCAGGCCGCGCCGGGGTTGCGGGTAAAGACGGCCTTGACGTCCCCGTTGACCGTGTCGGCCTCACCGGCGCCGGCGATGCCGTCCAGGGTCACCTTGCCGTTGACGTTGGAGACGTCGAAGACGCCTTCCACTCCGCGCACCGTCACGTCGCCCTCGGTCACCGTCTTGATCCCCAGCCGCGTCCGGCGGGGAACTTTAACGCTGAACTCGTAGACGACGATGTAGCCGGGGTCGTTCCAGCGGGCCCCGCGGCGCTTGCGCTCCTCGTCGCGGAAGGGGCCGTCGACGAAGAAGTCGACGGTGTTGCCCTTCTGGGTGATCTTGAGGTCGACCTCGGCCTTGGCCTTGGCGATCCGGTCCTGGGCCACGGCCTTGATCGTCTTGCGGACGGAGACTTCGACGGTCGCGACGTCGGCCGCCTGGACGTCGATGCCGCCGAAGATGTTGTCGATCAAGAGCTCCGCGGGCCGGGCCGAGTCCGCCAGCTTGAACGACTTGCGGATGTCTTCCTTGGCCTCGAACTTGTAGTCCTTGTCCTTGGGTCCGGCGAGCAAGGCCGGAAGTGCCAGGGCGGCGATCAGGACGAGGGCAAGAGCGGCGGGTTTCTTCATGATCTTTATCCTCAGATGGTCAGCTGGCGGATACCATTCTCGGCCTGCTTGCGGACGGCCGGGTCGACGCTGGGCTTGCCGATGAGGGTCCGCAGGGAATCGACCGCCCGCTTCTCTCGCATATCGACCAGAAGGTCGATGAGGGCCACCTGGACGATAGGCGATTCCTGGAGGGCCAGGGAGGCGAGGATGCCATCCTTGACGGTCGGGTCGCCGGTGAAAAGATATAGGGCGTCGGCCGCCGCCAGCCGGACGCTGACGCTCGAATCTTCGTCCAGAGTCCGCAAGAGGGCGTCCAGGGTGGCCTGGCCGGGTCGGCTGATCTGGCGGGTGTAGCTCAGCCCCTGCAGGCGGTCGGAGCTCGAGGGCTTGTCGAGAAGGGCCACGGCCACGGTTTGGCGCAGGTCGTCGACTTCGCCGCGCAGGGTGGCGGCGCGGCCGCCGATCGTGCCGCGGGCGCCGAGCAGAAGCCCGGCGCCGAGCCCTGCGGTCAGGATGAGAGCGCCCAGCCCGAACTGGAAAGCCGGGCGGGGGAAACGCCGGCCGGAGAAGAGGGCGCGGCGCTTCGACCGTTTCGTCGCGGCCTCCGCCTGGCCGGCCGCCTCGATTTGCCTCCGCTCGGCCTCGAGCATGGCGTAGAAGCGTCCGCTCAAGGAGGCGGACGGCCGCTCCGTCGGCAGGATGCCCAGGCGAGCCCACGTCTCGCTCAAGAGGCGCAGCTCGTCGCCGCAGAACGGGCAGCCGGCGATATGGATCTCCAGCTTGGCCCGGTCAGCCGCGTCCAGCTCGCCCGTGAGGGCGTCGGGGAATAGGCTTCGGATCTCGTCACAGCTCATGGCGGCACGCCTCCTGCGTCAAGCGGGCGTAGATCTCGCCGAGCTCGGCCACGGCCCGGTGGACGAGTCCCTTGACCGTTCCCACCGGGCAGTCGAGCAGATCGGCGATCTCGCGGTATTTCAGGTTTTGATATCGGCTGAGCATCAGAATTTCCTTCTTTCGCGGCGACAGCTCGTCCAGGGCTCTGGCCACGAGGGCCGCCTCGGCGCCCTTCTCGGCCCGCTCGGCCGGGCTCTCCCCGGGGTGGATCGGCTCGACGATGGCGTCGTCTAGGGAGAGAGCGTCTTTCTTCTTCCTCAAATGGTCGATATGAGCGTTGCGGGCTATCCTGTACATCCAGATGGCGAACTTGTCCTCGCCGCGGTAGGTCGAGCGGTACTTGAGAATGCGGATGAAAACGTCCTGGACGAGGTCCTCGCTGGCGGCCCGGTTGCCGGTCAAGCGGAGAAAGAAGTTGAAGAGGGGGATGTGGTGGCGCTCGAAGAGCACGGCCAATTGTTCGACCCGACCGTCCCGGACCGCCTGCATCGCTAGGTCGTCAGTCATTTCTTCGCCCTGTCATCCCGAGATAAGTCGTTTCCGTCGTCCCGAGGCCGGAGGCCGTGACGATCTCGAATCGGTTGCAGGACGTTGGATATTTGTCTAAATGACATCGAGCTCCCATGGCTTTTTCTGCTGATATTGATATATCGCCGAATCGGGCCGTCCTTGTGTATCCTTTTTTTCTCATGTTCATGATAATAGACCCATTCCGTAGAAAATGGTTTCACGAAACCAAAGAGAATAAAACTATCATACCCATATGCTCCCGCGTTATTGACGCGCCGCCCGGGTTGAGAATATATTTATCATAGGGGAAAGTGTCATGAAAAAATCCTGCTTTTTATTAAGCCTTGTCGTGTCCTTGATAATCTTTCAGGGGTGCTCGACCACGAGCAAGATCGCGTTCTTTGAAGAGAAATTCAACAGCGACCAGGAAGCCCTCGTTTACGTCTACCGGCTCAAGAGCATGGTCGGGGCGCTGGTCGCCTGGAATGTCAACCTCGATAACATGGTAGTTGCTTCTCTGCGGCCGGGGGGCTACACGGTCCTGCGCGTCTCTCCGGGCCCGCATGTCGTTAAGATCGGGGAATCACACACCGTCGTTGAAGCGCTCGGCGAGGTTATCGCTCATAATCCAGAGGCCTTCATGGCCAAGGCTCACGAGACATACTTCGTGAGAAGTGGAGGATTCGGCGTCGAATTCGCTGCGAAAGAAAAAGCCATGGCTGAACTAAAGGCCATGAAGTACGAGGCGAGCCAGCAGGCTCACTGACACCGGATCAAATCCGATCCGGCGATCCCAGGCCGCTGCCGTTCAAAGCCCGATCAGCACCCGGGCCAGCTTGTCCGGGTCGTGGCGGGCCAGGTCGCGGCCGCGCAGCAGGTCGGCTTTGACGACGCGGGAATCCTTGAGATTCGGCGCGACCCACTCGGCCCCTTCCGCGGCGTATTTGCGGAGCAGACCGGCGGCCGGGACCTTGTCGTTGCAGACGATCCGGGTGATCGCGCCTTTGCCCAGGTACTTTTCCAATTCCCGCAGATGATCGGCGGCCGCGTAGCCGGAGGTCTCGCCCCTCTTGGTCATGATGTTGCAGACGTAGATCTTGCGGGCCTTCGATTTGTGAAGGGCCGATTTGACACCGCCGACGATGATGTTGGACAGGATGCTGGTATAGAGATCGCCGGGGCCGATGACGATCTTGTCGGCCGCCAGGATGCTCCGCTCCGCTTCTTTAAAGATGCGGATGGGGGGGACCGGGAAAAGCTTCCGGATCTTGAGCTTGGGATTGTGCTTGGGAACGGAGATGTTCTTTTCGCCGACCACGACCTGGCCGTTTTCCAGGATGGCGCCGAGCTGGCAGTTCGCGATCGTCACCGGCAGGACGCTGCCCTGGACGTGCAGGATCTTGCCCGCCTCCTTGATGGCGTCGGCATCGGAGCCGGTGATGTCGCGCAGGACGGTCAGGAAGAGGTTGCCGAAGCTGTGGCCGTCCAGCCCCAGCCCGCGGTCGAAGCGGTATTCGAAGAGCGAGCGCAGGAGGCCCTCGTCGCGGCTCAAGGCGACCAGGCAGCGGCGGGCGTCGCCGGGAGGGAGAAATCCGAACTCGTCGCGCAGGCGGCCGGTGCTGCCGCCCGAATCCATCATGGAGACGACCGCCGTCAGGTCGACGTCATATTTCTTGAGGCCCAGCAGAACGTTGTAGGAACCCGTGCCGCCGCCGATGACGACGATCCGGGGGCGGCGCTTGGAACGGGCGGAAACCGGCGCTTTTTTGACTTTCAAGGGAAACTCTCTCGTCCCTACGTTATCAGAAAGGGGGGTGGCCCTCAAGTTGACGGCCCGCCGGGCGGATGGTATAAAAAGGGCTCCAACCCGCCTCAAGGAGAGCCCATGCCCGCCCTGACCTACCGTCAAGCCGGCGTCAATATCGACGAAGCCGACGCGTTCATCGCCCGCATCAAGCCGATGGTCGGGTCCACGGCGAGGCCCGAGGTCCTGGGCGGAATCGGCGGGTTCAGCGGACTCTTCCGGCCGAGCCTGAAGGGGATGAAGGAGCCCGTGCTTGTCTCCTCGACCGACGGCGTCGGGACAAAACTCATGCTCGCGGACAAGCTCGGCAAGTTCGACACGGTCGGCATCGACCTGGTGGCGATGAGCGTGGACGACGTCATCGTCACGGGGGCCGAACCGCTCTTTTTCCTCGACTACATCGCCTGCGGACGCCTGGACAAAGCCCAGTTGGCCCAGGTCATGAAGGGCGTCGTCAAAGGCTGCCGGGAGGCCAACTGCGCCCTGGTTGGCGGCGAGACGGCCGAGCTTCCCGGGCTCTACGCCCCCCGCCAATGGGACTTGGCCGGATTCTGCGTCGGCCTGGTGGATCGGTCCAAGATCATCGACGGCCGGTCCTGCCGCAAGGGCGACGCGGTCATCGGCCTGGCCTCGAGCGGCCTCCACAGCAACGGCTTCTCGCTGGCCCGATCGGCCTTCTCCGAGAAGGAGCTCAAGGGCGCGATCGGCCGCGAGCTGCTCAAGCCGACGCGCATTTATACCCGGGCCATCCTGGCCGTCATGAAGAAGGTCAAGATCAAGGCCATGGCCCATATCACCGGCGGCGGCTTCTACGACAACATCCCGCGCGTCGTCCCGGACGGGCTCGGCGTCCGTGTCCGCGCCGGATCTTGGCCGGTTCCCCGCATCTTCCGGACGATCCAGGAGCGGGGTGGAATCGCCGGCCGCGAGATGTTCCGGACCCTGAACATGGGCATCGGCATGGCCGTGGCCGTTTCCCCGCGCGACGCCGAGAGAACCTGCCGGCTTTTCGCCGCGCACGGCCAGCGCGCCTACGTCATCGGCGGGCTCGTTTCCGGCTGCCGTGAAGTGACCATCGAATAGCTTCCCCTCTCCGCAAGGTTTCCAGCCATGAAAAAATCCCTGATGAAAGCCTTTATCATCATCCTCATCGCCTTAATCGGCGGCGGCATCTATCTCAAGCTGGTCGAGTTCGAATCCCGCAAGCCCTGGATCAAGGCCGGGATCGGAGACGTCCTGGGCTCCGAGCTGGCCATTCAGGCGGGCGACGCCGGGAAGGGGCTGAAGACCGTCCGCGTCGAGGGGATTCAAGGCCAAACGGCGGCCGAGATCTGGGCCGGCGAGATCCCCCAGGGGGCCGGCGATTTGGAAAAGAAGATCGCTTTGCGGCCGCTTCCCAAAGGACTGGCGGACGGCGCCATCCTCATCCGGATCACGGCCGAGGATCGATCCTGGAACGGCGGCAACGTCGCGGTCTTCGAGAAGAAAACGGTCCTCGACACGACGCCGCCCAGGCTTACCATCCTCGGCGGGCCGCACTACATCAACCAGGGCGGTGCGGGATGCGTGGCCTATTTCGGCGACGAGGTGCAGGCTTCGAGCGGCATCCGGGTCGGCGGCGTGGAATTCCGCGGCTTTCCCACCAAAGGGAAGTGCGGCGTCACCTTCTTCGCCCTGGGCCAGGGCGTTCCGGCAAACGTTTCCTTCCAGGCCGTGGCTTCGGACGCGGCCGGAAACCGCTCCAGCATGGCCTTCCGGCCGGCCGTTAAGAAGAGGGTCTTCAAGAAGGACTCCATCGCCATCAGCGACCGGTTCCTGGCGGACATCCTGCCGTACTTCAAGGAACGCGACGCCAATTTAAAAGGCAACGACGTCGACGTCTTCCTGGCGATCAACCGGGACCAGCGGCGCAAGGACGCCGAAACGATCCAGGCCGTCTGCCGGGAGACGGCGCCCAAAGCCCTATGGTCGGGGCCGTTCCTGCGGCTTCCCAAATCCAAGCCGATGGCCGCTTTCGGCGACGAGCGGACGTATCTCTACAATGGCACGGAAATCGACAAGCAAACCCACCTGGGCGTCGACTTGGCCTCCCTGGCCCAGAGCAAGATCCCCGCGGCCAACGCGGGCCGGGTGGCTTTCGCCGGTCCGCTGGGCATCTACGGCGCGGCCGTCATCCTGGACCATGGGCTGGGAGTGTTCAGCCTCTACGCCCATTTGAGTCGGATCGATGTCGCGGTCGGCAAGGACGTGGCCAAGGGGGAGACGCTCGGCCTGACCGGCTCGACCGGCATGGCCGGCGGCGACCATCTCCATTTCGCCATGCTGGTCCAGGGCGTCTTCGTCGATCCCGTCGAGTGGTGGGATCCCCACTGGATCAAGGACAACGTCGAGCTGAAAATGAAGTGAGCCCGGGCCGATGACGGCCGGGACTTACCCGCGCTCGCAACCATTTCGTTTCCGGTCGAGTCTATAATTGCTTAGAAAGATCCGTGAAGGACCGTCCCTACCAAAGAAAGGCGGCGGCTCCTGCGGCGAAATAGGCCAAGGCGGGCCGGCTCTTATGGCTTCGGAGCGGACGCCGGCTTGGGCACGGTCAGGACATTCCTCATCGACCAGATGCCGTAGGCGACCAGCAGGGCCGCGCCGCCCATGACCGGCCAGAGCGCGTCGCCGCCGATCTTGGCGTAGAGCCAGTTGCCGACGAGCGGCGCCAGTAACATCGACAGCGAGAAGTTCAGGCTTAACATGCCCATGTAGCGCCCGGTCGAGGCGCCGGCCCGGGCCGAGACGACCGTGGCCGAAAGCGGCATGGTCAGGATCTCGCCCATGGTCCAGACGACGACGGTGAACGCCGCGTAGAGGAACCCGCGGCCGAACGGCAGCAGGCCGAATCCCACGCCGATGAAGACCGTCCCCAGGGCGATGATCTTCATCTCCGAGCGATGGCGCACGGCGTGGATGAGGAGCATCTCGATGGCCACGATCATGATCGTGTTGACCGCCCAGAGCGGGCCGATCAGGCTCTCCCGCA
>JAQULS010000103.1 GCA_028749235.1 Acidobacteriota bacterium
AAGGCTTGGCGGCGTTCCGCACGTCGTTGCCGATGAAAACGATGCCGTCGCTGGCCGGACCGTCTACGGCCACGTACGTTCCGGTCCCGGCGGCCGAGCGGCCGTTCCGGACGACGGCATCGCGGACGCCCTCCAGGACGATGGCGGCCGCGCCTGCCGCCGTTTCGACGGGGGCCCGGCCCGCCGCGACGCCGTCGAGCTCCAGGCCCAGGACATCCTGGATGCGAAGGGCGCTCCGCCAGGGAGCGTAGGCCGGCGCCTCCCACCCGATCTCCACGTTCCGCAGCTTGAGGTTTTTGGCCCAACGGAAGCTCAGGGCGTCGACGGACTTGTCGTAGGGGGCGGTGGGATCATGGGCCAGGACGAGCTTGACGTTTTCGAGGGTGATGCCGTCCAGCCAGGAGTCGGGATGGCCCTGGCAGATGCTCGATCCGCGCCCGCGGGCGATGATATCGCGGAGGACAACGTTGCGGATGCGGCCGACCGGCCGGTCGTCCTCTTTCTTGACGCTCCGGTGGACCTGACTGCGGGTCTTGATGGCGAAGTGGAACGGCTCGCCGTCGCCCCACCAGAACCAGTCGTAGCGGACGCAGTCGATGGTCAGCCCGGAGATGACGACGTTCTCGACCACCCCGCCGTCGAAGTTCATGAAGGCCAGGCCGCGGTTGGAATCGGTGATGACGCAGTTGGAGATGGTCACGTTGCGGACGGCGTTGATGTTGCCGTCGCAGAACTTAATCGCCGAGGAGGCCGAGGAGAAGCGGCAGTTGGTGACGGTGATGTTCTCGCAGGGCAAGGCCGGCCCGAACCAGTCCATGGAGTAGAAGACCAGGGCATCGTCGCCGGTCGAGATGGTGCAGTTCGAGATCCGCATGTCGCGGCAGCCGTCCGGGTCGATGCCGTCGGCCCAGACGCCGTCCTTGAGGCTGGACTTGATGTAGATGCCGTCGATGACCGTCCGGACGCAGCCGTAGAGGTGCATGGTCCAGGAGGGGGAGTCCAGAAAGTTCAGGCCGCTGATGCGGACGTCCGTGCAGCGAAGGAGAAGAACGAGCTTGCCGAACTGGTCGGGCTTGGGGAAGGATCGCACGAGCGGCTTGCCGAGCTTCTCCATTTCGACCTGGTTGGGGTAGATGAAATCGTCGTGGTGGTCGCCCTTGGGGCGGTAGTCATAGGCGCCCTGTCCGTCGATCGTGCCCCGGCCTTCCAGGCTGATGCCGGTCAGATCCTCGCCGTAGAAGAGAGCGTCCTTGGGGAAGGCGGCCTTGTCCTTGATTGAATAGATCGTCGCGCCGGCGTCGACGAAAAAGCGGACCCGGCTGCGCAGGACGATCGTGCCGCTCGAGTACTCGCCCGGCGGAACGTAAACCGTTCCCCCGCCCGCGGCGGCGCAGGCATCGACGGTCTTCTGGATGGCGGCCTGGGCGCTCCCGGCTTTAAGGCCCGTGGCGCCGAAATCGCGGACGTTGAAGACGGCTTGGCTGGCGGCGGGAGCGGCGAGCGAGAGGGCGGCGTATAAGAGGACTGCGGCGAAGGGAATGGGCATGGACGGCCTCCGGCGTCATCTTATCAGAATTGCCGTTCCGATGTGATAACATGGGCGCGATGAGCGAGTATTCCGTCCTGATCGAGCTGGTCATTCTGCTGGCGGCGTCCGTCGTGGTCATCCTTTTCTGCCATCGCCTCCGGCTGCCCTCCGTGGCCGGATTCGTTCTGACCGGCGTTCTGATCGGGCCGTCGGGCCTGCGGCTGATCCGTTCGGACGAAGCCATCCACCTTCTGGCCGAGATCGGCATCGTCATGCTCCTCTTCATGGTCGGGCTGGAGTTTTCCCTGAAGCGGCTGCGGCCCATCCGCCGCTACTTTCTCTGGGGCGGCCTGCTGCAGACCGGTTTGACCTCGATCGCGGCGGCCGCCGCGCTGCTGGCCATAGGCGCCGCGCCGGGGCCGGCCGTCCTCGGCGGCTTCCTAGCCTCCTTGAGCAGCACGGCGGTCGTCCTCAACATTCTCTCGGACCGGCGCGAAGTGGATGCCCCGCATGGCCGCGCCGCATTGGGCATTCTCCTCTTTCAGGACCTGGCGTTCGTCCCGATGCTGGCCGTCATTCCTCTGCTGGCCGGAGGGGGAGGAGATGCTTCCCTCATCGGACTGGCCGGACGATTCGGCTTGAGCCTGGCGGAGATCACCGCCGGATTCCTGGCCGCCCGCCTGATCGTGCCGCGCCTTCTCGACCTGATCGTGCGCACGCGCATCCGCGAGATCTTCATCCTGACGTCCCTTCTCATCTGCCTGGGGATGGCCCTGTTCACGTCCCGGCTGGGGCTGTCGCTGGCCCTGGGCGCTTTTCTGGCCGGCCTGATCATTGCCGAATCCTCCTACAGCCACCAGGTCGTGTCCGACATCCTGCCCTTCAAGATCGTGTTCAACAGCTTGTTCTTCATTTCGATCGGGCTCATGCTCGACCTGCGGACCTTGGGAGACCTGGCCCTGCCCGCGCTCGGCCTGGCCGCCGCCATCATCGTGTTGAAAACGGCGACCGGCTTTCTTGCCGTCTGGCCCATCGGACGAAGCCCCCGCGTCGCATTTACGGCCGGCTTGAACCTGGCCCAGATCGGAGAGTTCTCCTTCGTCCTGGCCGGAGCCGGCCTCACGGTGGGCCTCCTTCCGGAGCGCTATTTCCAGGCTTTCCTGGCGGCTTCCGTCCTGACGCTTCTTCTCGCGCCCGTCCTGACGGAGATCCGCTCCCGGCGCGCAGCCGGCGCTGAAATCCGCCCCGGAGAGGGCGGAGAAGAAAGCTACGGGGGGCTCAAGAATCATGTCATCATAGCCGGATACGGCCTGAACGGGCGGAACCTGGCCCGGGTGCTCAAGGCGGTGGGCGTCCCGTACATCGTTCTCGACCTCAATCCCGAGACCATGGCGGAGGCCCTGGCGGCCGGGGAGCCCTTTCTCTTCGGCGATGTCTCGGGTTCGGCCATCCTGAAGCAGGCGGGAATCGCTTCCGCCAAGATGATCGTCTTCGCCATCTCCGATCCGGCCTGCACCCGGCGCGGCGTCCGGATCGCCCGCCATGGCGCTTCCCGGATCCGGATCATCGTCCGAACCCGCTACGCGACGGAGATCGACGAACTCTACGCGCTGGGAGCGGATGCTGTCGTGCCTGAGGAGTTCGAGACTTCGATCGAGATCTTCTCCCGGGTGCTCGAGGAGTTTCACATCCCGCGCAACGTCGTCGACGCCCAGGTCAAGGTCATCCGCGGCGAACGCTATGGCGTCCTGCGCGAGGTGCGTCCGGTCCGGCCCTCGATGGAGAACATCGCCGACCTACTGAACGCCGGAACCGCCGAAACTTTTTATTTGGGTCACGCCTGCCCGGCGGCGGAACGCACTCTGCGGGACCTGGACCTGCGCAACGCGACCGGAGCGACGATCATCGCCGTGGTCCGGGGCGAAGAATCATTCGCTTCGCCGGCGGCGGATTTCAAGCTCCAGGAAGGGGACACGCTCGTCCTCATGGCTTCCCATGCGGCCATGGACGCCGCGTTTGCCTACCTTGGATCGTGCGCCGTCCGTAAAAGCTAACGAATTAGCAGACACATACCTAATTCAATTCGCTCGCACGGGCCAACATGCCAAAACCGTACTTATCTGTGGACATTTGTTAAAGGATGGTCCTATTAGGTATGTGTCTGCTAATTCTAAGGTCGCCGCAACTCAGGCCGCGCGGGTTGAAGCACTTGTTGCAGGAGATGCAGGCCGACTTGGCCGTTTGCCCGAGCCGGAACGCGCGCACCAGGCCGGGCTCCCTGACGAGCGGCCGGCTCATGGAGACGAGATCGGCGCGGCCTTCGCGGACGATCGCTTCCATATGGGCCAGAGTCCGATTCCCGCCCAGCCCGGCGACCGGGATCCGGAGGGCCTTCTTGAACCGGGCCGCGGCGTCGACGAAATAGCCCTCGTCTTTCTCGGCTCGAACGCCCTCCCAGACCGATCCCCGGCCGGCCTCGGTCATGCCGCCGCTGATTTCCAGGGCGTCGAGCCCGGCTGCCTCGAGAAGCCCGGCGATCTCCAAGCTCTCCTCGAGATCCAATCCTCCGGGGAGGAAATCCGTCGAGTTGAGCTTGGCTATGACGGGAAAATCCCGGCCGCAGATCTCCTTGATGCCAGCGACGATTTCAACCGCGAGGCGGGCCCGCTTGGCCGTCGTTCCGCCCCAGTCGTCCGTCCGGCGGTTGGTATGGGGCGACAAGAAGCTGCTTAAGAGATACCCGTGAGCGCAATGAACCTGGACCCCGTCGAAACCGGCGTCACGGGCGCGGCGTGCGGCTTGGAGAAAAGCTTCACGGATGTCCGGAACATCGGCGGCGGACATCTCGCGCGGCATCAGACCGAACGCCGGCTCGAAGACGGCCGAAGGGGAGATCGGGAGACCGCCGATCATCTTGGCCTTGGTTTGGCGGCCGGAATGGGATATTTGAAGGAAAATGCGGGCGGAGGTCCGATGCACGGCGTCCGGAATCCGGGCCAGGGCGGGGATGAACCGATCGTCGTAAACCGCCGTTTGCCGGGGACTGGCGATCCCGTCGGGCCGGACATAGGCATGGCCGGTGATGATAAGTCCCACTTCCCCCTGGGCCAGGTCGCCCATAAGGAGTACGAGCCGGTCGGCGACGCCGCCGGAGGCGTCGGCCATGAACTCGTGTGTGGCGGCGCGGACGAAGCGGTTGGCAATTTCTACGGCACCGATCTTAATCGGGGCGAAAAGCGGGGATCGGGATGAAATCTCGGGCATACGCATCCTCCGAGCCGTGAAGATATATCTAATTTGAAAAACAACACCATTCTCCTATATCCTTGGGGGGGACGCAACGGCTTCCTACCCCTAATAGTTATGGATTAATGGAGATGGACGAACAACAGCTGATCGCCCTGGTCCGCGACGGGGACGAAACCGCCTACGACCAGATCGTCCACGCTTACAAGGACAAGATCGTGAACTTTCTCTTCCAGATGACGGGCGATTACCAGAAGGCCGTCGATCTGTCCCAGGAGACTTTTCTCCGGGTCTACTTTAAAGCCGACAAGTACCGGCCGATCGCCCCGCTGTCGTCCTGGATCTATGCCATCGCCTCCAACTTGGCCAAGACCGACTTAAAGAAGAGAAAGAGGATGCCGATCGTCTCCTTCGAAGATCTCCCGCCCACGGCGAGCCTGAGCACGCCGAGCGGCGAGGACTCCGACTCGGGGCTTTCGGCGAACCTGCGGCAAGCCCTGGACAAGCTCAGCCCGCGCTACCGGGTTCCCGTCCTGCTCAAGGACGTCGAGGGATATTCCCAGGAAGAGATCGCCCGCATGCTGAAGCGGCCGGTGGGGACGATCAAGGCCCGCATCAGCCGCGGCCGGACGATGCTCAAGAAGTCCCTGATCATGGCCCGGCGGGACGCGGCCGCGCCGCCTAAAACGGAGATGATCGATGAACCATTCTGAACGGCTCGCGAAACTGGAACGGGTTTTCGCCCCCGCGGATTTCGAGGACCGGGTCCTGGCCGCCCTGGCCGTGCGCAAGCGGGAGATGCCGGCCCGCCGCCGGGCCCTTCTTTTCCGCCGGGCCGCGGCGGGTTCCGCCGCTGTCCTGCTGGCCGGGCTGGCCGCCTTGAACCTGTTCGTGCTGCGCGGCCCGTCCTCGTCCGCGATCCTGGCCGGGTCCGAAGCCGGCCTGTCCGATTACAACATCACCGAGCCCGTCGATTACCGCAGCGATCTGCAAACCGCGGCGAACTCGACGGACGCCGTTTACATCTTGGAACGCGTGTCCGAGGCTTCCCACACTCTCATCAAGTACTAGGAGGTTGGGTGATGAACGACAAGTTCAGAACCATGACGGCTCTCATCGTCGGCTTGGCCTTGGCCGGCGCGGCTTTCGCCGCGGACGGCCCCCTTATCGACGAAAAGAGGGTTGAGGAAATCATCAAGGCGACCGCGCCCTCGGTCGTCCGGGTCGAGGTCCGCGAGATCGGCATCCGCAAGATCGCCACGGGCGTCGTCATCGACAAGGACGGGACGATCGTCACGACCGCCCTCATTTCTCCGCGCGATCAGAAGATCCAGGTCACGACCTCGGCGGGCAAAGTCCTGCCGGCCGTCTGGAAGGGCTTCGACACGCAGACCGGCATCGCCGTCATCCAGGTCAAGGACGCGGGCCTGCCGCCGCTCGTCCTGGGCCGGACCGGCGATCTGCGGCCGGGCGTCTGGATCGGGGTCGTCGGCCTGTCGCCCGAGAACACGCCCTCGATCACCCAGGGCATCGTCAGCTCGGCCTCGCCCGAGAAGGCCCGGCTCAACGTCTGGATCGTCCCCGGGACGAGCGGCGCCCCCGTCGTCGGCGCCGACGGCAAGATGGTCGGGCTGCTCCGCGGCGCCTACTTCGACGAGAGCCCGGTGGCCTTCGAGTTTCGTGAAGGCACAACGGTCGGATCGGGCTACGTCATCAGCCGCGGCGAAGCGCCTTCGGCCGGCATGGCTCTGGCCGTACCGATCGATCTGGTCGTCTCGGTCGCGGGCGACATCCGCAAGAACGGCAAGGTCCGACGGGGCTGGCTGGGCGTCTCGGTCAACGAGGCGGACGGGCGAATCGAAGTCACCGATGTCGACGCCAAGAGCCCGGCCGAACAGGCCAAGATCAAGCCGGGTGACGTCCTGGCCAAGCTTGACGGCAAGGCCCTGTCGTCGGGCGCCGTCATGTCGCAAGAGATCCGGTCGCGCAAGCCGTGGGCCGAGATCACGCTGGGGATCGAGCGCGACGGCAAGCCCTTGGACGTCAAGGTCAAGCTGGGCGAATACAGCGAGGCCGATGCCAAGCGCGAACTGGAGCTCCTCTTCCCACGGCTCTTCCCGCAAATGAACCCGGTGGCGCCGGATAAGGATCTCAAGTGGGAGCGGCGCAAATACATCGGCGTCTCGCTCAACGAGATGAATCCCGAGCTGGCCGAAGCCTTGGGAGCCCAGGACGGCTACGGCCTCCTGGTCACGGCCATGGAGCCCGACGGCGCGGCCAAGAAGGCCGGCCTGAAAGTCGGCGACATCATCCTCAAGGCCGACGGCAAAAAGGTCACGGCCGTCAACGATCTGAGCGGCCTGCTGCAGGGCAAAAAGAAAGGCGACAAGGTCAAGATCGAGTATGTCCGCGACAAGAAGACCATGACCGCTGACGTCGAGGTCAGCGAGGACGAGTCGACCGAAGGCTTCCTGTTCCCCCGGTCGCCGGGCGAGTCCGGCCTGGCGGCCATGAAAGAGTTCGAGGCCGAAATCAACAATCTCAAGGGCCGGAACCCGTTGCTCGGCCAGGACCCGCGCAAGGTCATGCGGAACCCGAAGGCGTTCAACTGGATTTGACGGAAGCCGGGACCCTGTTCCCTTGGTCCTACCCCCCCGCAAGGGGGGTAGGGCTTTTTTTACAGGTCCGACCAGCGGTCGAGATAATCCTCGAGCTCGGCGGGGGAGAGGCGCGGGTCGTCGAAGAGACCCTTGCCCAGCCGCTGCCGGATCGCTTCATAGACGATGATACCCACCGAAACGGACAGGTTCAGGCTCTGGACCATGCCGAACATCGGGATCTTGATTCCGACATCGGCGGCGGCGAGCGCGGCGGCCGAGATGCCGTTCTTCTCGCCGCCGAAGACGACCGCGGTCGGGCGGGTGTAATCCAGGCTGGTGTAGGGAATCGCGCCCGGCCCGAGATGGGTGACGGCCACCGTGAAGCCCTCCCGCTTCAGGTCGGAGAGGCAGGCTTCGGTCGTGTCGTGGAAGCGTATGGACAGCCACTTGTCCGCCCGGGTGGTGATCGCCTCGTTGATGGGCAGGGGATCGGCGGCCGAGCCGATGACGTCGACGTTCATGATCCCGGCCGCGTCGCAGGTGCGCAGGACGGCGCTGGCGTTGTGCGGATTGCCGACCTGCTCCAGGACGACATGGAGGTCGGGCTGGCGGAATCCCAGGACGCTTTTGATCCGGGCCAGGCGTTCAGGCGTCGTCATGGCGGCATCCTCATGGGTGGAGATGCGGCAGGAATTGCATCTTCAGGATCAGAACGAGCCAGACCAGGGCCGTCCCCAGGCAAGCGCGGTATTCCTTGTTGCGATGATACTGGCTCCAGCGGAAGCCTCCCGCGCCGTTTCCGGGCGCCGGTTTGAGGCGCGGGAAGAACAAGGGGACGGACTTTTCGTAGCTTCCGTACTCGTCCGGGAAGATGCGCCGCATGCGGTCGCGCTCCTCCCGGATGACCAGCGGGTAGAACAGTCCGAAGTAGAGGGCGCAGACCAGGGCGCCCCACCAGGAATTCGTGGCCGCGGCCACGCCCAGACCGAGGACGAAATTCCCCATGTAGAGAGGATTGCGGCTGTAGCGGTAGGGCCCGGTCATGGCCAGGGTCTTTTCCTTGTGGATGTGGCCGGCCGCCCAGCATCGGATGACAAGTCCGGCCACGGCGACGGCCGCTCCGATGAGCAGGGAGCGGACCGTGGGCGCGGCGACGAAGGCGACGGCCAGCATGGCCAGGGGGCCGGAACGGACCCGCCAGCCGTAGATTGTCCGGGCGAGCTTGGCATCAAGCATGTTCGGCCAACGCTTCCTCGATCCGGGAGGCGACTTCGCCGGCCGTGATCGCTTTCAGGCATTCGATTTCGCTGCAGGCGCGCTTGTAGCACCGGCTGCAGGCGAGCTCGGGGTGGACGATCTTGTCCCGGTCCCGGAAAGGGCCGTTTCTCCGGGGATCGGTCGGTCCGAAGAGTCCGACGATGGGAACGTTCAGCGCGGCGGCCGCCTGCAGGGCGAACGTGTCGCCGCTGACGAGCAGGCGGGAGGCGGCGATCAAAGCCAAACATTCCGGGATGGTCAGAAACGGGGCGATCGCGGCGATCGGGCCGTTCCGGCCGGCCGCGGCTTGTCGGGCCAACGCCTCCTCCTCGGGCGTGCCCCATAGGAGGACGGGAAAGACATCCGGCCGGACAATCGCGTCGATTGTTTCCCGCCACCTCTCAGGGAACCACTGCTTCGTCGGCCAGGCGGCTCCGACATTGAAAAGGACGACCCGGGCCCGGCCGTCCCAACCCAGACGGAGCAGAAGATCCCGGGCGGAGGCCCTGTCCGCTTCAGGCACATGAAGCGGGAAAACGATCTCGGGCTCCGATATGCCGAGGACGGCAAGCAGGTGGAGGTTCTTGCGGATCACGTGCTCGGTCTCGGGGAACGCCGACGCCTGTTCGGTATAAAAGACGCGGGCCGCCGGTTCGCGAAGGTTGCGGCGGTGGAAGCCGATCCGGCGCTTCGAGCCGGACAGGCGGCTGATCCATCCCGACTTGAGCAGGCCCTGGAAATCCAGGCTGGTTTGGCCGTCCGCCCGCAGGGAGCGGCGCCAGTCAGGCGAACCGGCCACGATGATCCCGTCGAGCCCTGCCACCCAATCAAGGATGGCGCGGCCTTTTCCTCCTACGACCCAGCGGATCGAGGCGTCCGGCCGGTGCTTGCGGAGCGCGGCCAGGGCGGGCAGGGCGTGGATGATGTCGCCCAACGAACTTGTCCGTACGATCAGGAAGCTCTCGCTCACCGGGCCCTCCCGGCCGCCCCGGGCCGTCCCAAACGACGCAGGACGCGGGGGATGACCTCGGATGTGGAGCGGACTTTGGGGCCGCCGGCGATCGCGATCGTACCGCCGTAGGCAAGGACGATATCCCTCTCCGGAACCGTCCGTCGGGTGTAGTCCGATCCCTTGGCGTGAACGTCGGGTCGCAAGGCCCGCAGGACCCGCTCGACGGTCGGTTCGCCGAACAGGACGACGTGGTTCACGCAGGCCAGGCCGGACAGGACCGCGGCCCGTTCGGCCTGGGGCAGAAGCGGACGGCCCGGGCCCTTGAGCCGGCGCAGCGAGGCGTCGCTGTTCAAGGCCACGACCAAAACGTCGCCCCGGCGGGCCGCCGCTTCCAGGTAACGGATGTGCCCGACGTGTAAAAGGTCGAAGCCGCCGTTGGCCAGGACGATGCGGCGGCCGCGGCGGCGCTCACGGGTAATGATCGTCTTGAGGGTGGCCAGGGTGCGAAGCTTGTTCAAGGTTCGCTGACGAGGGCCTGCTTGAGCTCGAGCGGCGACAGCGTCGCCGTTCCCTTCTTCATGACCACGATCCCGCCGGCGGCATTGGCCAGCCGGGCCGCGTCGGCCGGGCCGGCGCCGACGGCCAGAACGGCGGTTAAAACGCTGATGACGGTATCTCCCGCGCCCGTGACGTCGACGATGTCGGCCGGGCCGGAGACGGGCAGAAAAAGCGGCGGCCGGCCTTTTTCGAAGAGGGCCATGCCTTTGGACCCCCGAGTGATGAGCAGGGCGGGGGAGCGCAGCTTGCGCAGGAGCGAGGTTCCCGCCTTGCGCACGGCCGGCTCGCCCGCCGCCAGCGAGATCTTGAGGGCCTCTTCAACCTCGGGCTCGTTGGGCGTGGCCACGGTGACGCCGGGGAATTGAAGCAGGCGAAAGCGGGAGTCGAGGGTCACCGGCTTGTCCTGGGACTTGAATTCGGCCAGAACGCCCGGGTAAAGATCTCCCCGGACGGTGTCGTAATGATAGTCGGAGATGAGCAGGGCGTCCGCGGTCCGTCCGGCCTTGGCCAGAGCGGCGGTCAGCCGCTTGGTCAGTCCGGCGGTTTCCGGGACATGTCCATCGCGGTCGATGCGCAGGATTTGTTGTTTCTTGGTGTTGTCCTCGCCAGCCAGGACGCGGGTCTTGAGCGGCGTCGGATATCCTTTGACGACGAGGAGGGACCGCGTGTCCGCTCCGGCCGCGCCGAGGATGGACGCGATCGCCCGCCCGGCCTCGTCGTCGCCGACGACGCCGATCGGGACGGCGTCGACACCCAGGGCCAGCAGGTTGAGCAGGGCGTTGCCGGCGCCGCCGAGGGCGAACTCTTTCTTTTGGAAGGAGAGAATGAGGACGGGCGCTTCGCGGGAAATGCGCCGGGTGCAGCCGGTGATGTACTCGTCCAGGATGAAGTCGCCCCAGACGGCCACCCGGACATGGGAGATCTTGTCGACGATCGAAAACAGGCGGCGGGTCTCTTCTTTCATGGCGGTTCGCGGGCCATTTTAGTCGGATCGGGCGCGAAAATGCAAATGGATGCGGATGGTTGAAAAAAACACGGGAATCGTCTATAACACATCCGGCGCCGGAGTGGCGGAACTGGCAGACGCGCGGGACTCAAAATCCCGTGTCCAGAGATGGATGTGTGGGTTCGATTCCCTCCTCCGGCACCATCCCTTCCCCCGAATGTGATCTACATTTTTCGGGAAACGGTCCTCTTTTTCAGCACATTAAGAAATT
>JAQULS010000104.1 GCA_028749235.1 Acidobacteriota bacterium
TGAAGCCGTAGGAATGAATGGTCAACGGGCCGAGCTTGAACAGGATGGGTTTCACGCGGGTTGCCTCCTCAGGAAGACGGCGAAGACGAGTAGAACGGCGCCAATGGTGATGCAGGAGTCGGCGACGTTGAAGGTGGGCCAGTAGAAGCTCTTAACGTGTATCTCCAGAAAGTCGATGACGTAGCCGCGGCACACCCGGTCGATCAGGTTCCCCAGGGCGCCGGTAAAAATGAAAGCGAAGGCCGTCCGGATGAACTTCTGGGGGGCGGGCGTTCGCAGGAAATAGACCGCGACCAGGATCATGGCGCAGAAGGCCAGCAGGCCGAGCGCCACGGGAACGAACCGGTTGTCCGCCGCGTTGAAAAGGCCCAGGATGGCGCCCTTGTTGCGGAGATGGGTCAGGTTGAAGATACCCTTTATGAGGGGGATCGTCTCGTACAGTCCGACCTTCGCCTCGACCAGGGCTTTGGACGCCTGGTCCAGTCCGACCAGGAACAGCACCAGGGCCAGATAAGGACTGTTCTTTCTCATCGGGCCCTCCCCGAGACGACGTCGTCGCAACGGCGGCAGAAATCCGGATGGTCGGAGCTTGTCCCGACGTATTCCGAATAGGTCCAACAGCGCTGGCACTTGCCTCCCGTGGCCCGCTCAACGGTCGCTTCCACGGCCTCGCTCGCGGCCGGCTCGATCGTCACGTCCGAGACGATGAACAGGCCGGCCAGATCGGCCTTGTGCCGGTCGACCAGGCCGGCCAGCGCCGCGGGAACCCGGAGCCGGAGACGCGCCTCCAGGGACGTGCCGATCGTCTTGCGCTCGCGGGCGTTCTCGAGCTCCTTGAGGACGGGCTCGCGGACCTTCAGGAGCTCGTCCCATTCGGCCGCCTCGTCCTCCCCCATCCATTCCTCTTCCAAGCCCGGAAAGAGCGCCAGGTGGATGGATTCCGTCCGGCCCGCGAAGGCCGGCAGGACGTCCCAGGCTTCTTCGGTCGTGAACGGCAGGATCGGCGCCATCAGGGTCAGGGTGTCCCTCAGGATGCGGAAGAGCACCGTCTGGGCCGAGCGCCGCAGCCGCGAGGTCTTGGCCGAGCAGTACAGCCGGTCCTTGAGCACATCCAGGTAGAAGGCGCTCAAGTCGACCGTGAAGAATTGGGACAAAGCGTGATAGACGACGTGGTACTCGTAGTCGTCATAGCCCCGGCGCATGCGGCGGCCGACATCGGTCCAGAGCCGCAGGGCCCAGCGGTCCAGGGGCTCCATCTCGGAGACCGACACGGCGTCCGTATCGGGCGAGAAGTCGGAGAGGTTGCCCAGCAGGAAGCGCCAAGTGTTGCGGATCTTGCGATAGGCTTCGACGATCCGCTGCTCGATCTCCGCGCCGTAGGGGGCATCCTCCCTGTAGTTGAGCATGGCCACCCACAGGCGCAGGATCTCGGCCCCGCCGCGGGCGATGACTTCCTTGGGTTCGATGACGTTGCCGGCCGACTTGGACATGGCCCGGCCCTTGGCGTCGAGGACGAAACCGCAGGTGATGCAGGAGCGGTAGGGCGAGCCGCCTCTGGCCCCGACGCCGATGACCATCGAGCTGTTGAACCAGCCGCGGTGCTGGTCGTGGCCTTCGATGTAGACGTCGGCCGGCCAGGGCAGCTCCGGGCGCTTGCCCAGGACGTTGTGGCTGGCCCCGGACTCGAACCAGACGTCCAGGATGTTGTTTTCCTTTTCCAGGTCCGCCGAGCCGCACTTGGGGCAGACCGTACCGGGCGGCAGAAGCTCCGAGGCGTCCTTCTCGAACCAGACGTTGGAGCCGCCTTTCTCATAGAGATCGGCTACGTGGCGGGCGATCTTCTCGTCGGCGACGACCTGGCCGCAGTTCCGGCAGTCGAAGGCCGGGATGGGCACGCCCCAGGAGCGCTGGCGCGAAATGCACCAGTCCGGGCGTCCGGCCATCATCGACGCCATCCGCTCCTCGCCCCAGGCCGGAACCCAGCGGACGGTCTTGATGGCGTCCAGGGCCTTGGCCCGCAGGCCGCCCGCGTCCATGGAGATGAACCACTGGGCCGTGGCCCGGAAAATGACCGGGTTCTGGCACCGCCAACAGTGCGGGTAAGAATGGCTGATCTCGTTTTCATGCAGGAGCGAGCCGTCCTTCCGCATATCCTCGTTGATGATCCGGTTGGCCTTGAAGACGTTCAGCCCGGCGTAGCGCTCCACCTCGGGCAGGAAGCGCCCTTCGTCGTCGAGCGGGGCGTAGGCCTCCAAGCCGTAGGCCAGGCCGGTCCGGAAGTCGTCCTGGCCGTGGCCGGGGGCGGTGTGAACCGCACCCGTACCGTCCTCCAAGCTGACGTATTCGGCCAGGACGAAGAGCGATTCGCGGTCGATGAACGGATGGCGGGCTTTACGCCTCTCCAGCGCCCGGCCCGGAAAAACGGCCAGGACTTTGGGATCTTTGAGCCCGCAGACCTCGGCCACCACGGGCATGAGCCGATGAGCCGTGATGTAAACCTCGCCGTCCGACTCCCAAGCCGCGTAGTCGTGCTCGGGGTGAAAGGCGATGGCCAGGTTGGACGGGATGGTCCAGGGCGTCGTCGTCCAGATGATGACCGAGATTGTTCGCCCGGCCAAGGCCGGCGAAAGGTCGGACAGGTCGGAAACGACCGGGAACTTGACGTAGATCGACGGCGAGGTTTTGTCCTTGTAGACGATCTCCGCCTCGGCCAGGGCCGTCTTGCAAAAGGGGCACCAGTGGACGGCCCGCTTGCCCTTGAAAACGTTGCCCGAGGCGAAAAAGGCGGCCAGGTGGCGGATGACCTCGGCCTCATAGGCCGGATTCATGGTCATATAGGGCTTGTCCCACTCGCCCAGGACGCCCAGTCGCTTGAAGGAGGATCTCTGGATATCCAGGTACTTCAGAGCGTAAGCCCGGCATTCCTCCCGGATCTGGATGAGCGAGAGGCTCTTTTTCTTCTCGCCCAGCAGTTTATCGACGTGGATTTCGATCGGCAGGCCGTGGCAGTCCCATCCGGGCAGGTACGGCGCCCGGAAACCCGTCATGGTCTTGGACTTGATGATGAAGTCCTTGAGAATCTTGTTCAGCGCCGTGCCCAGGTGAATGTTGCCGTTGGCGTAGGGAGGCCCGTCGTGCAGGACGAAGGACGGGGACGAGGCCCGGGCGGTCTGGATCCTGCCGTAGAGATCGGAATCCTCCCAGCGCTTGAGGAGCTCGGGTTCCTTCACGGACAGCTTGGCCTTCATGGCGAAGGTCGTCTGGGGCAGGTTCAGCGTGCTCTTGACATCCGATCCGTCGGGCATTGGGGTTCTCTCCGGCTGAAAAGTGACGGCCTATTATAGAACAAGTGCCAAGGAGAGGCTAACAAAAAGGTTCATCTCCCATCTCCGGGGCTTGCGGCACGGTATTCGGCCCGGCGGCGCGGGTTCTTCACGCCTTTTCCCACTTCTTTTCTCGGCGCCTCCGTAACTCCGCATGCTTGATCTTTCGGACTTATATGATCTCCCACTCCATCTCTATTTCAATAGAGAATCGCGTGCTCAAACATACTCCGGCGCCCGTTGGGTTCCCTCGAAAAGGTGTGGAAAAAGGCTAAACCCGCGCGGTTTCGCCGTTGGCCGACCATATGCCGTTTTTAATCCCCCTGGACTAGGTGTATATCTCAATCTGGCCACGGCATATGGCTCCGTTCCCCCGAACGGTGATACCGTACCGCCTAACCATCCCCCGGAGATGGGAGATGAATCATGGAAAAAGGGGTCGGTCAATCGACCCGGAAGTGGGCGCCGGCGCTGACCGGATTGGCCAGGGCGGCGTGGACGATGAGGAGTGCCGTCTCGATGCCGTGGCGGAGCCCGACCAGCGAGGCGTCCATGATGGCCTCCTGGTAGAACTTCTCGATCCGGTGCTTCAGGTATTCCAAGTCCGCCTTGGCCCGCTCCATCCGCTTGCTCCGGCGCATGACCCCGGCGTAGTTCCACATGGTCGAGCGGATGGTCAGCCAGTCCTGGTTGATCAGGGCCGGGTCGATGGACTCCTCGTGGGCCGGATAGTACCACTCATGGATGCCGGAATCGGGAATGGGTTCGGCGGGCGCGAACCGATCGACGATGTCCCGGCCCGCCCGCGTCCCCCAGACCAGACCCTCGAGCAGGGATGTCGAGGCCAGGCGGTTGGCGCCGTGCAGACCGGTGCAGGACGCTTCGCCCACGGCGTAAAGGCCCTTGAGCGACGTCCTCCCCAGTCCGTCCGCCAGGACGCCGCCGCAGCAGTAATGGGCCCCCGGCACGACCGGAATCGGATCGCGGGCGATGTCGATGCCGCAGCGGGCGCAGGTCTCGGCGATGTTCGGAAAACGCTTGGCGACGTCGATCGAGGCGTATGAGGCCAGGTCCAAAAGAACATGGGTGGCGTTCCCGTTGATCATCTCTTCATAGATGGCCCGGGCCACTTCGTCGCGCGGAGCCAGGTCGCGCCGGTCGCTGTATCTCTCCATGAACGTCTTGCCGTCCAGGGTCTTGAGCCGGGCCCCTTCGCCGCGGACGGTCTCGGAGATCAGGAAGTGGGGCGCGTCCCGATGGTACAGGATCGTGGGATGGAACTGGACGTATTCCATGTTGACGATCCGGACCGCGGCCCGGTGGGCCATGGCATAGCCCGCGCCGTTGGCGCCGGCCGGATTCGACGTGTTCAGAAAGACCGCCCCGCAGCCTCCCGTGGCCAGGACGGTCGTCTGGGCCAGAATCGTCCGGACGCGGCGGGAGGCGTTGTCCAGGACATAGGCTCCCAGGCAGCGCGGCGCGCGATAGTAGGCGATGGGACTCTTGGCATGATGCGGCAGGGTCAGCAGGTCGACCGCGGTATGCCCGGTCAGGATCCGGATATTCGGCCAACGGCGCAAGCCGGCCAAAAGCTTCTCTTCGATGGTCCGGCCGGTCGTGTCCGCCACATGGAGGATCCGGCGCCGCGAGTGGCTGGCCTCCTGGGCGTAGTCGAGAGCTCCGGTCCCGTCGCGGTCGAAGGGCACGCCCAGCTCTCCGGCCAGAAATCCCTCGACCAGCGAGCGGCACTCTAGGACCAGGATGTCGACGGCTTCGGGATCGCTCAAGCCGTCGCCCGTCCGGATGATATCGTCGCGCAGGATGGCGGGGTCGTCGTCCGGCCCCAGGGTGACGATGCCGCCCTGGGCGTAGAAGGTGTTCGATTCCTCGGCCACGGACTCCTTGGCCAGGACGACGACGTCGAGCCCGGCTTGGGCCGCTTGGTAGGCCGCGCTGGCCCCGGCGATGCCGCAGCCGATGACCAGGACGTCCGTCCGAATCGCTTCAGTTGCGGACATGGCCGGCCTTCGTCTTGCGCTTCGCGGACGACTCGTCGAGCGGCAGCCGCGGCCGATCGTGCCCCAGCGGGCCCAGGAATTCCAGGCTGATGTCCGCCGCCGGCGCGGAATGGGTCAGGCGGCCGACCGAGACGAAATCAGCCCCCAGGGCGGCCAGTCCGGGCAGGCGCTTCAGGTCGATGTTGCCCGAGATTTCGATCGGGACGCGGCCGGCGACCCAGGCCACGATCCGGCGCATGGCCGCAGGCCGCATATTGTCGAGCATGATCATGTCGGCCCCGGCCTCGACGGCCTCCCGGGCCTGTTCGAAGCCGGTGACTTCGACCTCGATCCTCAGGCGACGGCCGACCCGGCGCCGGGCCCGGGCCACCGCCTCGCCAATACCGGGGACGAGGAGCAGGTGGTTGTCCTTGATCAGGACCATGTCCGAAAGGCCCATGCGGTGGTTGACGCCTCCGCCGGCGGCGACGGCGTATTTTTCCAGGACCCGGAGTCCGGGCGTCGTCTTGCGGGTATCGAGCAGGCGCATTTTCGTCCCCGCCAGCGCGTCCGCATAGAGCCGGGTCAGCGTGGCGATGCCCGACAGCCGCTGCAGAAGGTTGAGGGCCGTCCGCTCGGCCAGGAGCAACCCGGCCGCTCGACCCTCGATTTCGGCCAGGATATCGCCCGGCCGGAACCGGTCTCCGTCCTTGAAATGACGATTGAAGGAAACGCGCGGATCCGTCTTCCGAAAGGTCCGGGCGGCCGCCTCGAGCCCGGCCAACACGCCGTCCTGCTTGGCCATCAGGACGGCCCGCGCCAGCAGTCCGGGCGGAACGAGGCTTGCCGTCGTCACGTCGCCCGCCGGCGCGTCCTCGCGCAGAGCGGCTGCCACGACCCGATCGATGGCGGCCGAAACGGATTTTTCCATGACGCCTGGATTATAAGAGCATCCCCGGGGATCGTCAAACGCGCCGGCCTCCCCCAGCCGCGCCTCCGCTCTTGTCTCGGCCGCGGGGATGGGTATATGATCGGCCCTCGATTTTCCCCTCAGGAGGCCCTCATGGCCCGCACCGGCAAGTTCGCCGCCATCGCGGCGCAATTGGACCAGCTCAACGAGTTCGACCGCGAGCCCGTCCCGCCGGACAAGCTGCAATCCGCTTCCAAGTTCATGGGCTTGTTCGCCGGCGAGCACGTGGCCGCGACCGAGTTCGTCATCGGCGCCTTCTTCGTCCTGCACGGCGTCTCGTTTCGCGATCTCCTCCTCGGTCTGCTGGCCGGCAACGTGCTGGCCGTCCTGTCATGGACCTTCATCTGCGCCCCGATCGCCGTCCGGACGCGGCTGACCCTCTACTGGTACGTCCGCAAGATCGCCGGGCCGGGACTGACCGTCATCTACAACGTCGCCAACGCCGTGCTCTACTGCATCCTGGCCGGGGCCATGATCGCGGTCTCGGCCACGGCCGTCGGCCTGGCCTTTGGGATCAAGAGCCCCAAGCTGACCGATGTCCTGCCCAACAGCCTCGGCTGGGTCCTCCTCGTCTTCGCCCTGGGCGCCGCGTTCACGGCCCTGGCCGTGCTCGGGTTCGAGAAGCTCAGCAAGTTCGCCCAGGCCGTCTCGCCCTGGATCTTCCTGGTCTTCATCGCCGGCGCCGTGGCCACCCTGCCCAAGCTGGGGGTCCATGCCAATCTCGACAACGTCTGGGAGGTGGCCCGGACCAAGATCTGGAACGGCCTCCCCGTCGCCGGGCAGGAGCCGTTGGGATTCTGGCATATCCTCTTTTTTGCCTGGTTCTGCAACCTGGCCATGCATATCGGGCTTTCGGACATGGCCGTCTTCCGCTACGCCAAGCGCTGGACCTACGGCCTGTTCACCTCGTTCGGCGTCTTCCCCGGCCATTTCCTGGCCTGGATCTGTTCGGGAGTCATGGTCGCCGCCATCGGCCGCGATATGAACCCCGGCCTGATGGCCTTTGAGGCCATCGGGTTCGCCGGCGTGGCCGCGGTCGTTCTGGCCGGCTGGACGACGGCCAATCCGACGCTCTATCGGGCCGGCCTGGCCCTGCAGACGATCACGCCCGGCTGGCCGCGCTGGAAGGTGACCGTGGCGGCCGGGACGGTCACCACGATCCTGGCCTGCTTCCCCATTGTCTTCATGAAGCTCCTGGACTACGTGGCCATCTACGGGCTGGTCCTGATGCCGGTTGGGGCGATCGTCTTCACCGAGCATTGGATCCTGCCCAAGCTGAAGATCGAACAGTTTCGGGCCGAGAAACGCGGCTGGATCATCAGCTGGCGGGTCCTGGCCGTCTGGATCGGCACTTTGGCCGCGGTCTTCGCCCTGCCCATCCACCTCTACTTCAAGTGGCTGCCCGGATACTTTATAGCCGTCGTTTTATATGTTTCTCTGCAAGCTTGGCCGGAGCGCAAGTCCCCGGCAAGGAGGCCGGCATGATCCGCCGCTGGTCCATTCCCCTGCTCCTTCTCTGCCTGGCCGTCGGCTTGGCCTTTCCCGTCCTCTTCTTCTTGGGCCGGATGGATGCCGCCTCTTGCAAGACGTACTTCCTGATCGCCTCGGCCGCCTACTTCGTCTTCGCCGTTCTTTGGGCCTCGGCTAAGGGTGAGAAAAAGAATTCCTAACCGGCTTCAGTCCCCGGCCAGCTCGAAGGCGTAGCGCCCGGACCCGGCCTTGATCCGCACGAGGTTGTCCGCATCGACCTCCTCGACCGAGCGGACGCCGGAAACGGATGTCGCCGCTTTTTTCCCGGCCCAGATCACCGTCCCGCCTTCCTTGAGGACGATGTGGCGAAGCTTGCCCCTCGGCAGGACGATCTCGGCCTCGCTGCCGCATGGGACTTCGACCTCGATCACGATGGACTTGGCGGTCTTCGACCAGGCTGACGTCAGACGTCCTCTGACCGTGCCGATCGAGCCCGAGGCGTAGCCTAGGTCGCGGACCATCTGGGGGGCGATACGGATCTTCTGGAAGCCGACTCCGTCCGCCGCCTGATTGATTCCGGCCAGCGTCTTGTAGAGCCAGGCCCCGACGCTGCCGAACATCGGGTGGTTTTGGGAGTTCATCGAGGGACCTTCCCGTTTCTGCCACAGCTCCCAGATCGTTGTGGCTCCGTTCTCGATCATGAAGCCCCAGCTCGGATAGTCCGTACGGGTGGCGATGTCGTAGGCCAGGTCGGAGGCGCCGAAGCGGTCCAGGACCTCCATGACGTACTTGGTCCCGATGATGCCGGTCGTCAAATGGCTGTTGTTGTGGTAGACGATGTCGTTGAAGAGGCTGCCCCAGGCTCCGTCGCGGGCGGCCTCGGGCGCGAGCTCGAGGAAGAGGGCCAGGGCATTGGCCGTCTGGGTGCCGTTGGCGTAGCTGTTCGATTTCGGATCGAAGTATTCGGCGTGAAAGGCCGTCTTGATGGAAGCGGCCAGATCCATATAGACCCGGGCCTCGGCGTCGCGCTTGAGAGCCGCCGCGACATCCGCCAGGATGCGGACATCGTAATAATAATAGAATGAGGAAACGATGGCCGGCGGCGTCTTGTCTATGGCGACCCAGTCGCCGTAGTGGCTGTACTTGACGAGACCGTTTTCGGCTTTGGCGCGGAGAGCCTCAACATAGGCCTTGAGGCCGTCGTAATGCTCCTCCAGGATGCGCTTGTCTCCGTAGTACAGGTACATGTACCAGGCGATGAGCGGGTAAGCGGTCCCCCAGGCCGGATCGGCCGGCCGGTTTCCCCAGATATGAGGCACGGTGTCGGTGATCTGCCCCTTGTCGTCCTGGACGTCGCGGATGTCGCGCAGGAAGTTGGTGTAGAAAGCGGCCATGTCATAGTTCATGATCGCCTCTTCCGTCGTCCCCTGGGCATCCCCCATCCAGCCCATTCGCTCATCACGCTGGGGACAGTCCGTGGGCACGCTGTGGAGGTTCGTCTTCTGGGTCCAGGTGATATTCCTTTGGAGGCTGTTCAGGAGCGGCTTGGAGCAGGCGAACGAGCCCGTCTGGGCGAGGCCCGAATAAACGACCCGGCCGCGCAGGGTTTCCGCCGTCGGGACGCCCGGGAATCCCGTCAGCTCGACGTATCGGAAGCCGTGGTAAGTGAAGCGCGGCTCGTACGTTTCCTCGTTCCCCCCCTTGAGGATGTAGACGTCCTCGGCCCGGGCTCCCCGCAGGTTCTCCTGGTTGATCATGCCGTCGTCATAGAGGATCTCGGCAAAGCGGAGACGGACGGCCGTCCCGCGCGTCCCGGCCACGCGCAGCCGGGCCCAGCCGCTGAAGTTCTGGCCCATGTCGAAGACATAGACGCCGGGCCGGGGATTCGCCATCCCCAGCGGCACGATCGTGTCCATGACCCGGATGGCCGGCATCATCTGGGCCGAGAGCCTCCCCTTGGGGGCTTCGACCGCGGCCGCCGTTTTCCAGCCCGTCCCGAAGAAGCCGGGCTCGTCCCAGCCGGCGGCTTCCAAGCGGGCGTCATAGGTTTCGCCGTTGTAGAGATCTTCCTCGACGATCGGGCTCGGAGCCGTCTTCCAGCTGCCATCGGAAACGATGGAAACGCGGCCTCCCCCGGCCGTTTCGACATCCAGGCGGAGAAGCAGGGCGCGGTTCTTGTACCAGCCCCGTCCGAGCATGACGCCGACGGCGTTGGCGCCGGAACGAAGCAACGACGTCACGTCATAGGTGACGTAGAGAACCCGTTTGTCGTAGGTCGTCCAGCCCGGATCCAGGACGCCGTCGCCGGCCTTGCGGCCGTTGATCCGAAGCTCGTGATAGCCGACGCCGGCCACATAGGCACGGGCCCGGACGACTGGTCCGCCGACCGCGAATTCCTTCCGCAGGCACGCGCCGCCGATCCAGGTCCCCAGCCAGTCGGACTTCTCGAAAAGGCCTGTGTCGAACCGGGCCGTCTCGCTCCACGCGCCGGGCTGGCCGGACGTCGTCCAGGACCGGACTTTCCAGAAGTAGGAAGAGGCCGAGGCCAACGGCTTCCCGGCGTAGACGATATGGACGAATTCGGCGGCAGCGACCTTGCCGCTGTCCCAGACGTCGCCCTTGTCGCAGGCGGCATCGCGGCTGACGAGAATTTGGTAGGCGGATTGGCCTTCGCCCCTGGCCCCGGGCCGCGGCGTCCAATAGAAGCGCGGCAGCCGCACGTCGACGCCCATGGGATTGGACAGGTATTCGAGCCGGAGGTCCGTCGGCGCCGATGGCCCGGAGGCCGTGGCCGCTCCGGCGCCTTGAACGGAGGCCAAGGCCAGGAACAGGAAGCCCGCGGCCGTGACGATCCGGCGGGAAAGGGACGATTTCATGACAGCCTCCTCGACGGGACGGAAGACGTGCCCGGACCGGCCGGCCCGGAAGAAGCGCCAGCATAACAAAATCCGGATCGCGGCGACAAGACGTTGACACTCCCTCGCCCGGCATGCGACCATGAGCCGTGTCCCGTAGGAAGATCGTATCCCTGGCCGTTTCGCTGGCCCTATCCGTTTTCCTTCTCGCGATCCTCCTCGGCCGGATCCGGACGCAGGACCTCCTGGCGACTCTGAGCGGCGTTTCCCTCCCGACCTTGGCCCTTTATGCCGCGATCACCCTCCTCGCGGCCGTCCTCCGCGCCTGGCGGTACCGGCTTCTTCTCGCCCCCGGATCCTGCGGCTTCGGGCCGATGCTGCTCGTCACTCTGGTCCGCAACGCCTTCGAGGACCTTCTTCCGGCCCGGATCGGCTCGCTGTCCTATATCTATTTTCTCGACGCCCGCCTGGGAGTCGCGTTCGAGAACGCCGCCTCGTCTTTCATCCTGGCTTTTCTGATCGACTTTCTGACCTTGGGGCCTTTCGTTCTCCTGGCTGTTCTCTCCGTCGGCCGGAGCGCGGATTTTCCGGCCGGTCTCCTGCT
>JAQULS010000240.1 GCA_028749235.1 Acidobacteriota bacterium
CATGAAATCCGAGAACATGAACAGCCCGAACTTCATGCCGCCGTACTCGGCGAAGAAGCCGATGATCTCGGATTCGCCCTCGGGCATGTCGAAGGGCACGCGCTTCGTCTCGGCCAGCGCGGCGACGAAGAAGACCAGGCAGCCCACCGGCTGCAGGAAGACTCCCCAGCGAGGCAGGAATCCGGCCAGCCGGCCGCCCTGGAAGGCGACGATGTCCGACATCCGGAGGCTGGGGAAGACCAAGATCAGCCCGACCAGCGAAAGCCCCAGAGCCGCTTCATACGAAATGACCTGGGCCGCACCCCGGACGCTTCCCAGTAAAGCGAACCGGTTGTTCGAGGCCCAGCCCGCCAGGATGACGCCGTAAACGCCGAGCGCGAGCATGGCCAGAATGAACAGCAGGCCGATATCGGCATCGAAGATCTGGAGGGATATGCGGGCCGAGCCGATGCGGACGGCCGGGCCGAGCGGGACCGCGATGATCGTGATCGCGGCGAAGAAGAACGACAGCAGCGGCGCCAGGGTGTGGAGGACGCGGTTTCCGAACCGCGGCACGAAATCCTCCTTGAAGATCATCTTGATGGCGTCGGCGAACGGTTGGAAGAGCCCGAACATCCTGAGGCCGAGGATGCGGGCCCGATTGGCCCCGATCCGATCCTGCATGACGGCGCTCTGCTTGCGCTCGAGCCAGGTCAGGTAGAGGGTGAGGACCATGAACCAGGTCATCACCATGACCGTCTTCAGGAGAAGGATTCCGAGGCCGCTCATCGGCCGCCCCCGAAGACGGGAGGATCCGCCCGCAGGGCCTCGGCGAGGGCGGCTAGAATCCAGCCTTCGCTCCGGACATCGAGGCGGGACGGGTGAACAGGCTCGAACGCCCTCATCCCGCCGCCTTCGCCGATGAACGTCCCTCCCTTCTCGAAAACCGTCGCGGATCCGAGGACGAGGTCCATGGCGCGTTCCAGGCCCGTCTTTTGAGGCGCGATCAGGATCTTGGTCCGAATGGACGCCAGGACATCCTCCCGGCCGGCCAGCCCAATCGCTCCGGCCGGGTCCGCCGCCAGGATGATGAGCAGGGAGGCGCCGCGGACGGCTTCGACGGGGTCCGCGGTCCGATCGAAGCCGAGCCGGTCCGCGCCGAGCCCGTTGGCCGACCGGTCGGGGCGCAGGAGCAGACCCTCCGCTTCCCCCCGGGGCGGATCGAGGAAGGCGATACGCCGGGCGCCCAAGCCATCGCGGAAAAGCCGGCCGGCAAGAGACATCTCTTCGGACGTCAAGCGCGAGCTCAACAAGACGGTTGGAGCCGACTCCCGGCAGCGCTCGGCCAGGAAGCCGATGGCCCGTTCCCAGCTCCAGTCTTCTTCCCCGCCGGCGAGGATTCTCCGCGCGCCGGCCAGCCGGTCACGGTTCAGGTCCAGGCATCCATAGCGGCCGCGATCGCAGATCCAGCCGCCGTTGACCTCGGGATCGACGCGGGGTCGGATCCGATAAATGCCCGACGTGCCCGCCCGACGCGCGAATCCGGGATGATAATCCGCGTCCACCGCGCAGCCGCGGGCGCAGAACGGACAGATCGACGGGCGCGCTTCCAGAAACCAGCACCTGGTCCGGAAACGGAACCGGTTGTCGGTGATGGCGCCCACGGGGCAGAGATCGACGAGATTCCCGGCGTCGATGGAGGCGACCGGCTGGTCCTCGTACAGGCCGACTTCGGTCCGGTTGCCCCGCTCGAAAAGGCCCAGCTCATGGGTCCCGGTGACTTCGGCCAGGAACCGCACGCAACGGGTGCAGAGGACGCATCGTTCGCGGTCCAGCAGCAGATGCGGGCCGATCCGGACGAGCTTGGCCCGGCCGCGACGCTCCTCGTCGAAGGCGCCGCCGGTCAGGCCGTATTCATGGGCGTAGTCCTGCAGCCTGCATTCGCCCGCCTTGTCGCAGATCGGGCAGTCCAGCGGGTGCTCGGCGAGAAGAAGCTCCAGAACGTCCCGCCGGGCTTCGCGCACCGGCGGGGTCGAGGTCGCCACCTTCATATCCTGCCGGACGGCCGTCGCGCAGGCCGGTTCGAGCTTGGGCAGGCCCTCTATGGCCACCAGGCAGATCCGGCAGCTTCCGACGGGACGGAGCGAAGCGTGCCGGCAGAAATGCGGAATGAGGATCCCATTGGCCTCGGCCGCTTCCAGGATCGTGGCGCCTTCGGGCGCCGGGACCGGCCGGCCGTCGATGAAGATCCTGATCATCGGCCAGCCTCGAGCTCGTCCCGGAACTTGCGGACCAAGGCCTGGATCGGCAGCGCCGCGGCGTCGCCGAGCGGGCAAAGCGTCCGGCCGCGGATCAAGCCGGCGACCCGATCGAGCTCGGCCGCATCGCCCGGCCGGCCATCCCCCGCCGCCATGCGGGCCGCGATTTGAGCCATCCAGGAAGTCCCGATGCGGCAGGGCGTGCACTGACCGCAGGACTCGCCGGCATAGAACGACGCCATCCGCTCGAGAACCGTCACGATCGGCGTGTCGTCGGCGATGACGATGACGCCCGCCGAGCCCAGCATTGAACCGGCCGCGGCTAGCGACCCGCAGTCCATCGGGACGTCGATCTCCGCGGGCTCAACGAGGGGCGCGGACAACCCTCCCGGAATGACCGCCTTGAGGCGCCGGCCGGAAGGGAGCCCGCCCGCGGCCTCAAAGACGATCTCGCGCAAGGTCGTCCCCACCGGCCGCTCGTACAATCCCGGCCGGAGGACGGCCCCGCTCACGGAAAAGAGACGAGTTCCGCCGTCCTGGGGACGGCCCATGGCCAGGAAGGCGTCGGCCCCGCCCGCCAGCAGGCGGGGCAGGTTGGCCAGCGTCTCGACGTTCTGGATGACGGTCGGCCGCCCGAACAGCCCGACGGCGGCCGGAAACGGCGGCTTGAGCCGGGGCCAGCCGCGCTTGCCTTCCAGCGATTCGAGCAGGGCGGTCTCCTCGCCGCAGACATAGGCCCCCGCGCCCCGGTGGACGATGACGTCCAGACCGAAACCGGTCTCGAAGATCCGTGCGCCCAGG
>JAQULS010000105.1 GCA_028749235.1 Acidobacteriota bacterium
CATCCGGAGAGGGGATGACGAGGCCGCGGTTCCCGTCCAGGATGACCTCTTCGCCCGTTCGGATCCGGTGCAGGAGGCCGGGGCAGCCGGCCGCGGCGGGAATACAGCGGGCCCGGGCCATGATCAGGGTGTGGGAAGTGAGCCCGGCGTTCTCCAGGACCAAGCCCAGGAGAAGCGACTTGTCCAGGGTCAGGAACTCCGACGGCGCGAGGTCGTCGGCGATGAGGACGGACGGTCCGGTCGGGCGGATGGCCCGGGCCGAAGCCTGTTTGCCCTCCAGCCGGGCGACGAGTCCCGCCGTGACGTCGGCGATATCGGCCATCCGTTCCCGGATGTAACGGCTTCTGGCGGCGCCGAGACGATCGCGGAAGAGCTTGCCGGCGGCGGATGCGGCCGAGGCCGCGTCCAGGCGGTTGGACGCGATCCGCCGGCCGGCTTCGGCCGCGAAGGCCCGGTCCCGGAGAATCGCCAGGTGGGCGGTGAGGATGGCCCGGGCAGTCGGATCCGGCTCGGCGTCCCGCCGCGCGGCGATCGCGGCGGCCTGATGCGCGAGGGCGGAGCGAAGGCGTTCGGCCTCGAACGCGACGGCTTCGGGCGCGATCGTCCGGGGCGCTCTTGCCGCCTCCGCTTCCGGGTCGTGGACGTACGCGGGGCCGCGGACGATACCCGGTCCGGCCGCCTGGCCGCGAAAATAGGCGCCCCGTCCGCCGGTTAAAATCCAGGGCAGGGAAAGGCCCGCCGGAGGCGGCGCCTCTTCGACGGCCGCTTCGTCGCGCGGCAGGGTTTCCAGGACGAGCTTGCCGAGTACCGCCGCCGCGGCTTCGGCATCGGAGCCGACCGCGCGGATCCGGCAGGGATCATCGAGAAGCGTGTCGGACCCGATGAGCGACAGCACGCTCTTGGCGTCGGCGGTCTGTCCCGTCCGCAGGTTGTCCCAGAAGACCTCGGCCGCAAAGCCCGCGGCGGCCTCCTGGATCCGCGATGCCGGACGGGCGTGCAGCCCCTGGGGCAGGGGGAAGCGGAATTCCAGATCAGAGGCCAAGCTCGCCCTTGATCCGCTGCAGGATCGCCTCCGCGTTCTTGAGGGCGTCTTGGACGGGGACCTCGAAGATGGTCTTGCCGGCGAACCGTTCCTTCTTGAGGACGGGGATGCCGACGGCCAGGATGACGGCGTCGGCCGCGGCGATGTCGGCGGCGGTCAGCTCGTTCTCGATGCCCATGGCGCCCTGGGTCTCGACCTTGATGGCCAGGCCCATCTTGCGCCCGGTCTTTTCCAGGCGCTCGGCCGCCATGTAGGTGTGGGCGATTCCGGTCGGGCAGGCGGTGACGGCGACGAGCTTCATGGCGGCTCCTTAGGCGGCGTCGGCGCGCTTGGCGCGGCGGCGGACGAGGTTCGAGAGAAAAGCCACGGCCAGCGATCCGGCGGCGATGGCCAGGATGTAGGCCAGGCGGTTGTCGACGACGGGCAGGACGATCGGGCCGCCGTGGGGGGCATGGTCGCCGACCCGGCCGAGCATGGCGATGACGGCCCCCAGGCTCGACCCGGCCATGATGACCGGGATGACCCGCAGGGGCTCGGCCGCGGCGAACGGGATGGCCCCTTCGGTGATGCCGATCATGCCCATGGCCAGCGCGGCCAGGCCCGCTTCGCGCTCCTCCTCCGTCCACAGCTTGCGTCTGAAGAGGGTGGCCAGTCCCAGGCCGAGGGGCGGAATGCAGATGGCCGCGGCGCAGGCGCCCATGACGGCGAAGTTCCCCCGCTGGATCATGGCGGCGCCGAAGAAAAAGGCCACCTTGTTCACGGGCCCGCCCATGTCGAAGGCGATCATCGAGCCCAGGATGACGCCGAGCAGGATCTGGTTGCCCGAGTTCATCGCCTCCAGCCAGTGCTGGATCGTCACCATCAGCTGGCTGATGGGGGCCCCGATGACGCGGAACATGACGAAGCCGACGACGAGCGAGGTCAGGGCGGGGATGATCAGGATGGGCATGATCGGCCGCAGGTAGCGGGGCATCTTGATCTTCTTGATGGCCCAAACCAGGAATCCGGCCAGGAGCCCGGAAACGAGCCCGCCCAGGAAGCCGGCCCCGACCTGGCCGGCGATGTAGCCGCCGACGAAGCCCGGCACGAGCCCCGGGCGGTCGGCGATGCCGAAGGCGATGTATCCGGACAGGACCGGAACCAGGAAGGAGAAGGCGACCGAGCCGATGTCGTTGATCAGCTTCAGGAAGGGGGCCTGGGAGAAATCCGGGCCCTTGCCGGTCATCGGCGCGAAGGCGATGGACACGGCGATCAGGATGCCGCCGCTGGCTACAAAGGGGATGGCGTAGGAAACGCCGGACAGGAGGTATTTCTTGAAATTGCTGGTTTTCATGGCGCCCAGGAATTCTAGTGCTTTTGGGGCGCTTTGACAATCCGGGCCATGCGGCCGCGGAAGCTCAACGGACGACGGTCAGGATCCGGCGCGGCCGGACGGCCGGGATCGACTGATGGGCATTGCGCAGGCGGCCCGTGGCCGTCGTCTTGCGGGCTTGATCCCGGGCCACCTCGAAAGAAAAATAGATCAGCCAGGGGCGGCCTTTGAGATGGCCGAGGGGGACCGTCCCCCAGAACCGACTGTCGTTGCTGTCGTCCCGGTTGTCGCCCAGCACGAACACCGACCCGGGGGGGATCGTCGTCGGGCGGAGGTTGTCCCGCCGGATGAGCGTCCGGCTGACCGGACTGGAAGGGATGAAGATGAAGGGATCGTTATGGCGGACGTACGGTTCGACCAGGGGGAAATCGTCGATCAAGACGTCCTTGTTGACGATCTCCAGGCGCTCGCCCGGCAGGCCGATGATCCGCTTGACCAGGTCCGTGCCGGGGTTGCGGGGATCCTTGAAGACGACGAGGTCGCCCCTCCGGACGGGGCGCCGGGGCAGGGTGATCCGGTCGATTCCCCGCCCGGCGTTATCGTAGATCATCCGGTTGACGAGGACGTAGTCTCCGACGAGGAGGGTCGGTTCGAGGGATCCGGATGTGATGCGAAAAGCTTGGACGATGAACGTCGTGGTGAAAAAGACAAGCAGAGCCAGCCGGATCGCGGCTTCGGCCGCGCGGCGCAAGAAGCGGCCGGCGCGGACCGGGCCGGGATCGGCAGGGCTTGGGGAAGGGAGCGCCGGATTTGGGCCGTCCATGGGATGAAACGCCGCGGTGGAATGCGGAGTATAACCGAAGTGAAGGCTTATTGACAGCCGGATCGGGCTGGGTTACGATCCGCCGTCCAATCCCGAAAGGGCCCGGTGTGCGTCTGCCGCGGGCCGGAAACGAGGCTGAATATGAGAAACCGACCGATTACGGCGCGCTGGATCGCGGGCATCTTTTTGGCGGCGGCCGTTGCCGTCATTCCGGTTATGGGGCAGGATCTTCTGAATTCCGAGGAGACTACCCCGAGAAAGAAATACGGGTTCTACATCGGCGTCCACATGACCCAATTCTCGGTGGGCGAGGATTTCGACGGCGTCTCGGTCGTCGTCCCCGCGAACGTCGAGGGCTTCATCATGCCTTCCTTCCAGTCCACCCGGGCGCTGGGCTTCTCGCTCGGCGCCGGGACCGGCCGCGGCGGCCGGGACCGTTTCTCCGTCGAATTGCGCTATTCTCAGGCCAAGCCCGACGCGGTCTT
Organism: Acidobacteriota bacterium; assembly: GCA_028749235.1. Classification (GTDB taxonomy): domain Bacteria; phylum Acidobacteriota; class Aminicenantia; order Aminicenantales; family UBA4085; genus UBA4085. The sequence goes on from JAQULS010000105.1 coordinate 3,663, forward strand.
CGCCGAGGGGACCGCCAGTGAGATGCATCCGGCGACCAAAGCCTCGAACTGGTCCGTGAGCGCGCGGTACATGTACACCGAGTGGTTCCTGCAGCCGTATTTCCGCGCCGGGTTGTCCTACTCGCGGCTGCGCGTTGCGGACGGGGCGATCGCCGAGGACGGCACGACCGGCGACGCCGTCTTCATCGGAGGCGGAGTCGAGATCGCCCTGGGCCTCGCCATATGGCTGCAGCCGTGCTTCTCGATCTTCGCCGAGGGCAGCTACGACTCGATGGACTACCGCAACGTCAAGGGGATGACGGGCGACGCTTGGAGCACGGTGGGCCAGGACGGCTCGGGGCTGGTCGCCGGCGGGCTCCGCTATGCCATCGGCATCCAGTTCATGTACTGAAACTCTCTTCCTCCCGGGAGCTTTTCCTTTCGCGCTCGTCCCCGTCCGGTTCCGGAACCAAGCGGGGCCGACCCGTCGTTGACGCTGCCGGCGGGCCTCACTATAATCCGGCCGCGTCATCCTATCGACGAAAGGACGCGAAAGCTCGCCAGGGTGTGAAATGAACGGGATTGATCGGGCCGCGCCTTACCGGGACGCCATCGTCTCCGAGGTGTGCTACGCCCTGGGCGCTCCGCGACGCGGCGCGATGCATGGGATCCTGGCTCCTCTTCTTCGCCTTCCGGTCGGCCGCTTCGCCCGGCTCGCGGCGCGCGTGGATGACGCGGTCGAACGAGGGGGCTTGAGCGAAGCGGCTCGCGGCATCCTGCCCGACCTGTCGCTTCATCCCGCCGCGCGGGGAGCGGACGAAATTCCCGCCGCGGGGCCCCTGCTCATCGTCTCGAACCACCCCGGCGTCTTCGATTCCGTGGCCATCCTGGCCTGCCTTCCGCGGCGGGACGTCAAGGTCGTGCTTTCGGACGCGCCTTTCTTTCGGGTCTTCGCCGCCGCCCGCCGCTGGTTCATCTTCGCCCCTCTGAACGCGGCCGGCGGCGCGAAATCCCTGCGGGCCTGCCTCGAACATCTGGCCGGCGGGGGAGCGCTCCTGATCTTCGCCAACGGCGACGTGGAGCCCGATCCGGCGTCGAGCCCCGGAGCCGACCGGACGTTCGCGAATTGGTCGCGCAGCGTCGAAATCATGCTCCGGCGCGTCCCGCGGACGCGGCTTCAGGCGGCGATCGCCAGCGGAGTCATGGATCCGAAGTTCCTGCGATCGCCGTTGACCCGGCTCCGCAAGGACGAGACCCGGCGCCAGAAGCTGGCCGAGGTCCTCCAGATCATGAGCCTGATGATCTCGCCGCGATCCGTCCGAATCCGTCCCCGGATTTCGTTCGCCCGGCCGGTCCCGGCGCCCGATCTCGAGGCGGAAGGCGGGATGCCCGCGGTGATCGCGGCGGCCCGGCGCCTCTACGAAGACCATTTGGCTTCGCTCGGAACTCCTGGCTGGCGGGAAATCGAATAGGGGGCTCGCGGCCCGGTTCGAGAAAAGAAAGAGCTACCGCCAGGACGAAAACTCCGCTTCGATCCTATCGAGGAGGCGGCGGCATTCGGCGAGCCCCGTCCGGCCCGGCCCGGCGGTGGTCCGCTGCGGCGGTGCGAACATCCGGCCGTCGCGGCGCGTCGTGTTGAAGTCGCCCCGCATTCCGCCCTGCCGCATCTGCTGCTCGAGCTGGCGGAACGAGCCCGCGACGTAGCGGGAGGCGCCGTAAAGGTTGGTCCGCACGGACTCGCGGCGGAAATAGTTGGTTTGATCCTGGGCCAGCTTGGCGAACAGGCGGCAGGCGGCGGTGAATTCCTCGGACTTGAACAGGATGGCCTGCTCCTGGTCGTTGATCGTTCCGTTCCAGCTCATGAAATATTCGAAGCTCGACTTCGACAGGTATTCCGCCTGCCGGACGAGCTCGGCGCTGAGCTGGCCGACGGAACCGCGGCGGTCGAGACGGCCCCGGTCGTCCCTTTGGTATCGGGGATCGTTGGGGCGGTACTGCGGATTGCCGGGGTTGGGCGGCTGGGCGATCAACGGGATGCCGAGCGCGAGGACCACGATCAGAGCCGTGAAAACGACGACGGATCGACGCATGCGGACCTCCTCTTCCTATAAAAGACTCGCTTAAACGATATTTTACTACGAATTCTCAAGAAGTACAGGAGATGACGCTTGGCCCGCGGCTTCCGCGGGCTTCCCGTTCAATAGGAGTAATAGGAGCTGCCCCCCTCCCCGAATCGGGGATTGACGACGTTGCTGTAGATCGAGCCGAAGGCGTAGCTCAAGCCGATCGACAGGTAAAGCGAATAATCGGTTTCCAGCATCTTCCGGCTGAGAAGCACCTCTTCCAGGGTCGCCCCTCCCTTGGGCAGGGACAACTGGTCGTGGATCATCGAATAGCTGCCGTAGACATCAAACGACAGCCCTTTCCACAAGCGCAGGCTGAGCGAGCCGTAGACGGTCACGTGATTCTTGCTGAAATCGTGGAAGTAGTGAGCGCCTTCGAGCTCCATGCTGATCGAGCCCCATTTTTCCTTGAGCCCGAGCGAGATCGTCAGGCTCTCGGTCCACAGCGATTCGGAGCGCTCGTCGTAGATCGTTTCTTCCAGGTAGGAGGTCGGCTTGTAATTCAAGCGGTAGAGAAAGGTCAACTGGCGGCGGGTCGACTGCGCATACGGGAAGAGGTCGTACTCGAGGGCGGGGGCGGCCGTCAAGGACAGCTTGATATTGCTGTATGTCGAGGTATAGGCCGAGATGTAGGCGCCTGCCGACCAATGCTCGCCCAGGCTTTTGGCGAGCATTCCCGAAAAGCTCTTGGAATCGCTGGAGCTGTCGATGGTCGTGCCTTCATAGGTATAGCCGCTGCTGTTTTTCGAAACGTAGAGGCTGGTCCGGATTTTCCATTCGGGCGTCGTGCGGTTGGCCGAGAGCGAGCCGTATAGGTACTTGCTGTGCGTCGATTGCTCGCCGCTCGATGAAGTCCGCAGGCGGAGATTGAAGACCCAGAAATTCCACTTGTCGGACACGGACGTCGGTTTGACGCCCGGCTGAAAGACGATGCCGATCTTGCCGCCGATCGGCGTTTTGGCCACGTAGCGGATCAGGCCCATCTTCAGGACCCGGACGATGCCGGCCCGGGTTTCCTCTTCGGTCTGGGTCCGGTCGGCGACGTACTTCTGGACGTCGTCCTGGCCCTGGAACTCCTGCTGGCCGCTGAAGGCCATGGTGTACTCCAGGCCGCCGCCCCCCGTCGACAGGTACGTGAACAGAATATGGATCTGGGCTTCCTTGCGGTCCCTGACGTAATTGACGAACGTGATTTCGGTCTTGATGTAGTCGAGGTCGCAATAATCGCAGTCCAAAAAGACGCGCGGCGCGGTCCGCTTGAGCGCGTCCAGGTCCGCCTGGCCCGGAGGGGCGGGGACCGGAGGCGCTTGAGCGAGCGAGAAGACGGGACGGAAAAGCAGGATGGCGAGGACGAGATAAAGGATTTTTCGGCTGGAAAACATCATGCCCCCCTCCAAAAAGAGTCGATCCGATTGATAATACGTCGGTGCGGCGGGATTCGTTAATTATTTTATGAAAATAGTCGGCCCCATCTTCCCGGACGGATCGATGCCGGGCGGACTATCGGGGCGCGGAGGGAACGGCGGATTCGCATTGACAAACCCGGTGATCTTACGTCATAAAAGTCTCTCTATGAACCAGGTCTTCAAGCTCTTCCGGTTCCTCAAGCCTTACAGGAAGAAGGCCGTCCTTTCGCTGGTCCTGTTGACCGCCGTCGTGCTCATGGACCTGGCCATTCCACGCCTGGTGCAGCGCGTCATCGACCAGGGCATCCGGGAGCGCGATATGCGGGCCGTGCTGCATACCTTCTTCCTGATGTTGGGCATTTCCGTCCTGGATACCGTCTTCGCCATCGGCAACAACTCCTATTCGGTCCGTGTCGGCGAAGGAGTGGGCCGCGACCTGCGCGAGGCGATCTTCCTGAAAATCCAGTCCTTTTCATTCGGCAACCTCGACCGGTGGAAGACCGGGAACCTGATGGTGCGCCTCTCCAGCGACTCCACCGCCGTCCAGCGACTGTTCCAGGTCTCCCTGCGCATCGGCACGCGCGCCCCGCTCCTGATGATCGGCAGTCTCGTTCTGATGTTCAAAACCGCCCCGCATCTGGCCCTGACCATGCTGCCCCTGCTGATCGTCACTTCCAGCCTCATCGCCTGGTTCAGCCTCAAGCTGGGGCCGTTGTTCCTGATCATGCAGAGGAAACTCGACAAGCTCAACACCGTGCTACAGGAGAATATCGCCGGCGTGCGCGTGGTCAAAGCCTTCGTCCGCGCCCGCCGAGAGGCGGGGCGGTTCGAAGAAGCCAACGAGGACTTCACCGAACGAAACATCCGGGTCCTACAGATCATGTCCACCATCGGCCCGCTGCTGAGCCTGGCCCTGAATATCGGCGTCGTGCTCGTCATCTGGACCGGCGGGCTGCAGTCCATCCGCCGGGGCAACCTGTCCACCGGACAGATCGTGGCTTTCGTGAACTACCTGCAGACGACGGTCGTTCCGTTGATGAATCTGGTCATGGTGGCGAACGTCTGGGCGGCGGCCATCGCTTCCGCCGCGCGCGTCAACGAGGTGCTGGACGCCGTCCCCGAGGTCCGGGAAGCGCCGGATGCGACGATCCTGCCGGCCGCCGGCCGCCTGCGGATCGCCTTTGAGGATGTCGGCTTCCACTACCACGGCTCGACCGACGAGAGCGTCCTGCAGGGCATCACCCTGGCCGCCGAGCCGGGTCAGATGATCGCCATTCTGGGGGCGACCGGAGCGGGCAAATCCACGCTGGTCAACCTGGTGCCCCGCTTCTACGATGTCAGCCGGGGGCGGGTGCTTTTCAACGGCGTGGATGTCCGCCAAATCACGCAGGACTCGATTCTGGCGCAGGTCGGCATCGTGCCGCAGGAGACGGTGCTCTTCTCGGGGACCGTGCGGGACAACATCCGCTTCGGCCGCCCCCAAGCCTCGGAGGCGGAGGTGGCCGCGGCGGCGAAGGCCGCCCAGGCGCATGATTTCATCCTGGGCCTCCCGGACGGTTACGACACCCACGTGGAGGAGCGCGGCGTCAACCTGTCCGGCGGACAGAAGCAGCGGATCGCCATCGCCCGCGCCCTGCTCATCCAGCCATCCGTTCTGATCCTGGACGACAGCACCAGCTCCGTGGACGTGGAAACGGAGACGAAGATTCAATCCGCGCTGGGGGAGCTGATGACCGACCGCATCAGTTTCGTGGTGGCGCAGCGCATCAGCACCGTCCTGAAGGCGGACAAGATCGTGGTCATCGACAAGGGGCGGATCGCCGCCGAAGGCACGCACCGCGAATTGCTGCAGTCCAGCCCGATCTACCGGGAAATCTTCGCCTCCCAACTGGGGAACGGGGCCGAGGGAGACCGGGCATGAGCGATTCGACGCCGCGAGCCGGCGAAGTCCGGGCGCGCATGATGCGCGGCGGCCCGGGACGCCCCGGCAAGATCGAAAAAGCGCGGAATCCGCGCCGGGCGCTGGCCCGATTGCTGCCTTATCTCAAGCCGCACAACCGCGTTCTGGTCCTGGTGCTGCTCTTGATCCTGGCCTCCACGATCCTCGCCCTGGTCGGCCCGTACTTGATGGGCCGGGCCATCGACAAGTTCATCGCGGCGAAAAGGGCCGCCGGCCTGGCCAAGGTCGCCCTCTGGATGCTGGCGGTCTACGTCCTGGGCAACGTCTGCGATGCGGTCTCGGCTTGGATGATGGCGCGCGTCTCGCAGAACGCGCTTCGGGGGTTGCGGCGCGACCTGTTCGGACATCTGCAGTCCCTGTCGCTCAAGTTTTTCGACGGCCATACCGCCGGCGAGCTGATGAGCCGTCTGACCAATGACATCGATGCCATCAATCAGGCGGTCTCCCAGAACGTGGTCGCGCTGGTCGCCAGCGTGCTCTCGATGGCCGGGATCATGGCGGCCATGTTCCTCATGAACGTCGCCCTGACGGCGGCCGCCCTCGCCGTCGTTCCATTGATGCTGGGGATTGCGAGCTTCGTGGCCCGGTACACGCGCAAGGGCTTCCGGGAGCTGCAGATGCGGTTGGGCGAATTGAACGGCATCGCGGAAGAGGCGATCAGCGGGCAGCGCGTGATCAAGGCTTTCCGGCGCCATGAGGCGACGATCGATGCCTTCCGAAAAAGCAACCAGGATGTGTACAAAGCCGGCGTTTACGCGAACTCATACGCCTTGCTTTTGATGCCCCTCACCAACCAGATGGGCAATCTCTTCGTGATCGCGATCGCCGGCTTGGGGGGCGGATTGGCGATCAAGGGTCTGGTGACGGTGGGGACTATCGCGGCCTTCATCAGCTACGGCCGCTCCTTCGTCAACCCGCTGCGCCAGCTCTCGAACATCTACAACGCCATCCAGGCCGCGCTCGCCGGTGCCGAGCGCGTCTTCGAGATCATGGACACCCCGCCGGAAGTCCAGGACGTTCCGGGCGCGCTGCCCCTGGACGAGATCGAGGGGAACGTCCGATTCGAGAACGTGAATTTCAGCTACACGCCGGGCACACCCATCATCAAGAACATGAGCTTGGACGCGAGGACGGGCGAGACCGTAGCCCTGGTCGGTCCGACCGGAGCCGGGAAGACCACCATCGTCAACCTGTTGACGCGGTTCTATGAGATCGACGGCGGCCGGATCACCATCGACGGCAAGGATATCCGGCGGATCAAGAAGGACGATTTGCGCCGCGAACTGGGGCTGGTGCTGCAAGACACCTTCTTGTTCTCGACGACGGTGATGGAGAACATCCGCTATGGGCGTCTGGAAGCCACGGACGACGAGGTCGTTGAAGCCGCCCGCATGGCCGAGGCGGACCATTTCATCCGCCGGCTGCCCGACGGATACCGGACCTTGCTCTCGGAACGGGCCCGCAACCTGAGCCAGGGACAGCGCCAGTTATTGGCCATTGCGCGGGCCATCCTGGCCGATCCCGGCATCCTGATCCTCGACGAGGCCACGTCCAGCGTGGATACGCGCACCGAGGCGCGCATCCAGAAAGCGCTGCTGCGGCTGATGGAGGGACGCACGTCATTCGTCATCGCCCACCGCCTGAGCACGATCCGCGATGCCGATCAGCTGCTTGTCGTCAAGGACGGAGAGATCATCGAGCGCGGGACGCATGAGCGGCTTCTCTCCCGGCGCGGTTTTTATTACAACTTGTACATGAGCCAATTCAAAGGGCAGACGATCTAGCGAAGCCCCGCCGTTAAAAAATCCCGGAACGACGGGGGAGATCGGCCCGGAGAAGCCCGGGGCTTTATCGGCTCTAGGATTCCGGCGGGACGATCTCCAGCCAGGAGAACCAGATGGGGTGGTTCTTCTTGTACCAGTTCAGGATCG
>JAQULS010000106.1 GCA_028749235.1 Acidobacteriota bacterium
CGCACCCTGGATCCGGGCGAGGCCGTCTTGGCCCGCTTGAAGGACGGCGTTTCCTTCCGGCGCGTCGTCCTGACCTGGGGCGGTCAAGTCCGCGTCCTCGAGCCGCCCGCGGGCACGGCGCTTCTCGGCGTCGATGTGGCCGCGAAGCCGCGGCCCGTGACGCTGCGGGCCAAGGCCGAGAGCGCCGACGGCACCTCCGTGTCTTTTGCATGGCCGCTTGTCGTCACGACCAAGGAATTTCCCAAGACACGGCTTCAGGTGGCGCCCGCCATGACCAACCCCCCGGCGGCCGTGATGGAGGCCATCCGTCGCGAGTCGGAGATCGTGGCCGAAGTCCTGAGCCGCGTTTCGCCCGATTGGCTGGCCGAGGGGGCGTTCCGGTCGCCGCTTCCGGCCTACGAGCCGTTCCCCAATTTCGGCCAGCAGAGGCTCTACAACAAGAGCGCGGCCTCGGTCCATTCCGGGGTCGATATCGCCGCTCCGCGCGGGACGAAGGCCGAAGCCCCCAACGCCGGCCGCGTCGTCCTGGCGAGCAAGATGTACTTTTCCGGATGGACGGTCATCATCGACCATGGGCGCGGAGTGTTCACCTATGCCTGCCACTTCGACGAGCTTCTGGTCAAGCGGGGCGAGATGGTGCGCAAGGGACAAGCCATCGGCAAGGTCGGCAGCACCGGCCGTTCGACGGGGCCGCATCTCCATTGGAGCGTGCGGATCCTCTCCGCCCGGGTCGATCCGTTTTCGTTGATCGCCCTGCCGTTGTAGGCTTTAGTCCAGCTCGATGCCCACCGGGCAATGGTCCGAGCCGAGGACGTCGGACCGGATGAAGGCCCGCTGGAGCCGGGGCCGCAGCGCCTTCGAGATCAGAAAATAGTCGATCCGCCACCCGACATTCCTCTCGCGCACGCCGCGCCTCGGGCTCCACCAGGTGTAATGGCCGCCGCCCGCCTCGAAGACGCGAAACGTGTCCAGGAATCCTTTGGCCAGGAAGGCATCGAATCCGGCCCGCTCCTCCGGGGTGAAGCCGTGGTTTCCGACGTTGGCCTTGGGATGGGCCAGGTCGAGCGCCGTGTGCGCCACGTTGAAGTCGCCGCAGACGACCACCGGCTTGCGGCGCTCCAGTCTCTTGAGAAACCGCAGAAAATCTGCGTCCCAGCGCCGTCGGTAGGCCAGCCGGGTCAGCTCCGGCTGGGAGTTGGGCACATAGACGTTGACCAGGAAGAAGTCCTCGAACTCGGCCGTCAGCACCCGGCCTTCGGCATCGTGGCTGGGCTTGCCTATGCCGGGGGTGACTTGGAGGGGTTGCTGCCGGGTGAAGATGGCCGTGCCCGAGTAGCCCTTCTTTTGGGCCGGGTTCCAAAAGGTCCGGTACGCGGCGGGCCAGAGCGCATCCACCTCGCCGGGCTGGGCCCGGGTCTCCTGAAGGCAGAGAACGTCCGGCCGCTCGTCCTCGATATAGGCGATGAAATTCCGGCGCAGGACGGCCCGCAGCCCGTTGACGTTCCAGGAGATGAGCTTCAAAGGGGAGGCTTTCTCTGTTGCGCGGTGAATATTATCTTATATCCTTCGGCTTGCCAATTCGTCCCGGCCGTGGCACATTAGGGCCCGGTGATTCATGAGCGGCTACTTCGTTTTCGACTGTGAGACGACCGGGCTTCCCGTCCGGCGGGGCCTCTCCGTCCGGGACGTGGAGGGCTGGCCGCGCCTCGTCCAGCTCGCCTGGGCGGTCTATGACGCCTGGGGCAAGCCGCAGGCCTCCGGATGCCGCATCGTCCGGCCCGCGGGATTCCTGATCCCGCCCGATTCGACGAGGATCCACGGCATCAGCCACGAGCGGGCTCTCGAGATCGGCGAGACCGCGGCCGACGTCCTGGAATCGTTTGCCCGGGATCTGGACGCGCCCTATGACGCCGTGATTGCCCACAACCTCGAGTACGACCGCGGCGTCGTCGGGGCGGAGCTCATCCGGGCCGGCCTGGCCAGCCGGTTGTTCGAGCGGCCGGGGGTTTGCACCATGAGGACGACGACGGACCTGCTCCGCCTGCCCGGGCCGTATGGGTTCAAGTGGCCGCGGCTTGACGAGCTCCATGCCTTTCTCTTCGGGGCCGTCTACGAGGGCGCCCATGACGCGTCGCGGGACGTCGAGGCCTGCGCCCGCTGCTTCTTCGAGCTCCTGCGCCGCGGGCACTATCCGCGCGCTTGACTGAAGCCCTCAGCGGGAATCCTCGGCCCCAAGTCCTTCAATCGACGACCGTAAAATCGGTCCATTTTCCGGTCAGCGGACGGCTCTTGGGGCCCATGATGTTCACCTGGATGGCGAAGGCGCCCGTGCGGGTCATCTTGACGTTGATGACCGGAAAGGTGTAGGTCCCCTGGTCGCGCAGGACGATCGAGTCGGCCCGTCCGAGGACGGCCGTGGCGCCCTTCTCGGTCACTTCGGCCTTCAAGATCACGCCCTGCCCGCCGAACTTCTTGTAGCTGATGGTGACGAAGATGGGCGCGATCTCATTCAGCTTCAAGGTCCCCGACGGCTTCTGGATCCTGGTGATCTCGGCCGTCATCTCCGTCGGATCCGGGGCGGGCGCAGCCGCCGCGGAAACGACCTGCAGCGAGACACGTTTCGTGTAATATGTCTTGAACTCTTCCGGCTTGTCCAGCCTCGGCAGGCGGATGGTCACATCCATCTCCCAAGTCCCCGGCGCCGGAGCCGTGAGGATAAGGGGCCCGAAGTCGTAGGTGCCGCTGCCGCCGAGAAACCGGGAGTCCAGCCAGGCGTTGCTGATGTCCTTGCCGCTGACGGGGTTGACGAAGATGACCGCGGCTTTGGTGCCGGCGGGGAAGTTCTCGTAGTCCATGGACACGTCGAAGCGGACCTTCTCGCCTTGGCTGACCATTTCGGGCGATTTGGGGTAGCCGATCCGGACCGGCCCCAGGACGCGCGTGGGGGCGTCGACGACTTCGATTTCGAATTCCAGGGGCTCGGCGACGAAATTCTCGGTCTTGGCCTTGGCCCGCAGCTTCCAGCGGCCGGGCGTATCGAATTTCACCTGGTTCGGCTCGCTCTCGTAGCGGCTCGACCCGGACATCTTCGGGGACCTCCAGCTCCAGTAGCCCGTTCCTCCCTCGATGGCCTGGATCTCGAAGAAGATATCGGCCTCCGGAAGCATGCTGACGCATTGGATCTTCATGCGGAGGGGGACCTTCTCGCCGACCAAGACGGTATCGGGGGGCTTGGGAGCGTCGACGGATAGGATCTCGAGGGTCGTCCGGGGGATCATCTTGAGCTTGAGGATGTAGTCGGCCAGGAAATGCTGCGACGCGCTGTCTTTGGTCCGGGTGTAGGCGTCGACCTGGATCCAGTTCTCGGGTATGATCTCCTTGCCGAAAGCGACCCAGAACTCGACCTCGAACTGCCCGCTGCGCTTTCCCGGCCCGGACCAATCGCCGGCCATCCGCTCGTTGATGGCCTTGCTGATGTTCGAGTCGTCGCCCTCATAGAGGGCTTTGAGCCGGATGCCGATGACCTTGTCGGGGTCCACATCCTGGAAGTTGAAGTCGACGCGCACCTGGAAGAGATAGCCGACCGTGGTCGTGCTCTTATTGAGGTTCGTGTAGACGGACATAGCCCCCCGCTCCTGGGCGTCGGCGGCTCCCGCGGCGGCCAGGAGAAGAACTGAAGCGATGCCCAAACATACGGCCCGGCGATGGATCATGATCCCTCCTCGTCCCTTCTATCTGGAGGGAAGCATAAAGAGCGGCCCGGTCCCTGTCAAGCCGGCCGCGCTGCGGCGCAATGAATCTATTGGATCTTTTCCGCCTCCTGAAGCGCTTTGATGTCGATTGTCGCTACCTGGCCCAGGCTCGACAGGGGCTTGTCGAAAAGCTTTTCGTTGCCGACGACGATGAGGATCATCTTCTCGGGATTCATGTATTGGCGGGCCGCGGCTTGGATGTCGGCCTTCGTCACCTTCCGAATGTTGTCGATGTAGGTTTCAAGGTAGTTGTCCGGATAGCCGTCCATCTTGAGGCTCATATACTGGGCCAGAATCTGGCTTTTCTGCTCGAAACGGAAGACGAAGCTGTTGATCAGGGAATTCCTGGAGGTTGTCATCTCCTCATCCGTGACGGGGTTCGTCTGGATGTCCTTGATGAGGCTCTTGATCGTCTCGACGGCTTCGACGAACTTGGCCGCTTTGAGCTGGGAACCGATTTGGAAAACGCCCCGGTGCTTCCCGGTCCCTTCGTAGACTCCGCCGTAGATCCCGTAGGTCAGCCCGCGATTCGAGCGCAGCTCCTTCATCAGCCGGGCGGTGAAGCTGCCGCCGCCCAAGATGTCGTTCATGACTTCGACTTTATACTCGTCCGGGCTCTTCTGGGCGATGCCGAGATGCCCCATGAAAACGTTCCCCTGGGGGGTCTCTTTGAAGGCATAATAGATCGTGCCGTCGGCTTTCTCGACGGGGGAAGCGACTTCCGCGAAGGTCACCTTCTTTTTGGCCCAGTTCCGGAAGGCTTTCTCCAGAGCGGCCTTGGCCTCGTTCAGGGAAAGGTCGCCCGTGATCCCCAGGGTAAAATTGTTGGGGGCGCTGTAAGCCCGATAAAAAGAAATCAGATCGTCGCGGCCGATGGCTTTTACCGAGGCCGGCGTCGACCTCCTCCCGAAAGGCGTATCCGCGCCGTACATCTTTTCGTTGAACAGGAGCATCGCCACTTGCATGGGCTGGTCCCAGCGCCGCCGCATCGCCTCATAAGTCTGGTTCTTGGCCAGGTCGAGCTTGTCCTGGCGGAACTCGGGATTCAGGAGGATGTCGGCATAAATCTCGATGAGCTTGGCGAAGTCCTTCTTGAGCGAGCTTCCGCTCACGGTGAGGTACTCGTTGTTGGTGAAGGATTCGACCGAAGCGGCGATGAATTCCAGCTCTTCGTTGATCTGGTCTCCGGTTCTGGTTTTGGTGCCGCCGGTCCGGAGGACCTGGCCGACGAGGGAGGCCAGCCCGGTCTTATCGGCCGGCTCGTAGTAGCTTCCCCCCTTGATCAGCCCGCGCAGGGAGATGAGCGGCAGCTCCTTGTCTTCCATGAAGAAGCACTGGATGCCGTTCGACAGGGTGAACATCACCGGCTTGGTCAGCTTGAAATTGAGCTCGGGCGCCGGGCCGAGTTCACGCGGGTGCTTTTGAGCGGCCGCGGTCAGGACGAGGGCGGCGAGAAATGATCCGAGCAGGAGTCCCTTGATGATCTTCTTGCCGTTCATGGTTGTTCTCCCCTTAGCTCGCTTTGGCTTTCTTGATCAGGAAGGCTACGGTCCGGTTCTCCGCCGTCAGGTAGGTCTTGGCGAAGGACATGATGTCCGCGGCCGTGATGCCGGCCAGGACGTCCTTGTACTTGAGATAGAGCTTCCAGTCTCCGAACAGCAGCTGATAGCGGGCGACCATCATGGCCAGGCCCATATTCGAGCTCATCGAGCGGATGTAGGAGGCCTCCAGGCTGTTCTTGACCTTCTGCAGCTCCCGCTCGCTGACGGGCTCCGTCTTGATCTTCTCAATATGATCGAGGATGGCCTTCTCCACTTCCTCCACGGTGTGGGGAAAGCGCGGCGAGGCGTTGAAGGTGAAGAGATTCGGGTAGCGGACGCCTCCGCCGCTGGCAGCCGCGTTTACGTTAACCGCGATCTGTCTGTCCTGGACGAGGTCCTTGTTCAGGCGCGACGTCCGTCCGGAGGTCAGGATGCTGGCCAGTACGCTGGCCGCCGCGTCTTCCTTGGCGGGGAATGTGGGCTTGTGGTAGCCCATCATCAGAGACGGTTCAGCGTCGAATTCGAATCGGACCCGCCGTTCGCCGAGCTGCTGCGGCTCCACCGTCCGCAGAACGGGCGGGTCTTCGCCCCGCGGGATGTCGCCGAAGTATTTTTCGATCAGGGGCCAGGCTCGGGCCGGGTCGATATCCCCGGCGATGGCCAGGACGCAATTATTGGGCGTATAGTACTTGCTCTTGAAGGCCTGGGCTTCTTCCAGAGTCACGGAATTGATGTCCGAGGCCCAGCCGACGACGGGATGCTTGTAGGGGTGGGCCAAGAAAGCCGCTCCCATGAACATCTCGCTCAGCAGGCGCGCCGGGCTGGCGTCCGTGGTCTGCTTTCGTTCTTCCTGAATGACGCTCCGTTCGGTGTAGAATTCGCGCAGGACCGCGTTGCGGATCCGTTCGGATTCGACCAGGCAGTAGCGCTCGAGTTGGTTGGAGGGCAGGCTGACGATGTACATCGTCTGGTCCGTGCCCGTTCCGGCATTGAGCCCGGTGCCTCCGACGTTGTTGTAAATGACGTCGATTTCATCCTTGACGATGTATTTTTTCTGCTCGGTCTCGAGCCGGGTGAGATCCGCGCGGAGACGGGCCAGCTTGTCCTTGTCGGCCTGTTCGCCCTTGACGAGCTCCAGGCTCCATTCGCGGCCGATCCGGTTGACCTTTTCCATGATCGGCTTTTCCATCTCGAAATCGGATGTCCCGATCTTGGGCGTGCCTTTGAAGGCCATATGTTCGAACAGATGGGCGGTGCCGGTGATGCCTTCGTTTTCATCCACGGACCCGACCTTGAATCCGTATATGGTGCTGAAGACGGGCGCGCCGTGCCTCTCGACGAGAAGGACGGTCATGCCGTTTTTAAGGGTTCGGGTTTGGACCTTTGCCTCGAGGCTCTGGCCGGGCAACAGCCCGGCTCCGGCGACAGCCAGGAACAGGATGATGCAGCCGAAGATGAAGGACTTTTTGGCGTATTCCATTTTTACCTCCCTTGACGGCTATTTTGACTCTCGAATCGGGCCTTTGTCAATTTCGGAAGGACGGCCATTCTTCACGATTTCGGTGAGAACTCTTGGCGCGATCGCCATAAAATTCAGGCCCCGGATTCGAGGCCCGGCGGTTCTGGATCCGGGCCCCGATCTCGGTCACTTCAGCCAGTTCTCCAGCCAGTCGAGCTTCGTCTTCCACCACAGCTCGGCGTTCTGCGGCTTGCTGACGAAGTGGTCCTCGTCCGGGAAGTAGAGAAACTTGGACGGGACGTTCATCCGCTGCAGGGAGGAGAAGAGCTGGAGGCCCTGCTCCAGAGGCACCCGCAGATCGTTCTGGCTGTGGACGACCAGGGTCGGCGTCTTGAAGTTCTGGACGTAATAACTGGGCGACCACTTGGTGTACTGCTCGGGGTTGGTCCAGGGCGTGCCCTTTTGCTCCCACTCCGGAAACCACAGCTCCTCGGTCGAGCCCCACATTGAGCGCAGGTCGAAGACGCCGTCGTGCGAGATCAGGCACTTGAAGATGTCGGTCTGGCCCAAGATCCAATTGATGAGATACCCGCCGTAGGAGGCACCGGCCGCGGCATTGCGATACATGTCGATGAACGGATAGCGGCCGTGCAGGTACCCCAGGCCCTTGATGATGTCCTGGTAGGGCTTGCCGCCCCAGTCGCCGACGATCGCGTCCGAGAAGGCCTGGCCGTAGCCGCCGGAGGCGTGGAAGTTGATCTCGGCCACAACCCAGCCACGGGCGGCGTACATCTGGGTGTTCCAGCGGTAGTGGAACTCGTCCTTCCAGGGACCGTGCGGGCCGCCGTGGAGGAGCATGACCAGGGGATATTGCTTGGCGGCGTCGAAGGCCGGCGGCTTGAGCAGGAAGCCGTGGACTTGGTCCTTGCCCGCGCCCTCGAACCAGAACTCTTCGGCCGGATTCATTTCCAGCCCGGCCAGCAGCGTCTTGTTCGTGTCGGTGATCCGGCGCCAGGACCGGGCCGCCGCGTCGTAGGCCCAGACGTCGGCCGGCCGGTTCATGGCCTGCTCGAGCATGACGAACGTCTTGCCGTCGGGAAGGAGGCTGAGGGCCGAGAAAGTCCGGCCGCCCATGATCCGCTCGACGGCGCCGCCGGGAATTCCAACCTTATAGAGGGCATTGCGGCCCTTTTCATCGGTGTTGAAGAAGACGGCCGAGCCGTCCGCGGCCCAGACCGTTTCGTCCACCGAGACGTCGACCGACTTGGTCAGGTTGACGGCCGTCTTCTTGGCCCGGTCATAGAGCACCAGGTCGAGCTTGTCGGACTCGTAGCCGGGCCGGGCCATGGCCTTGTAGACGAGATATTTTCCGTCGGGGGAGTAGCTGGGCTGATTGTCGTTGGCCTGGCTGGCCGTGATCGCGGCGGCCGGCCCGCCGGCGGAAGGCGCCAGGAAGACGTCGTTGTTCGTGCCGATGCCCTTCTTGAGGTTGGGGTCGACGTTGCGGACGAAGGCGATCTCCTTGCCATCCGGCGAGAGGGCGTAGTCCAGGTGGCCGCCCAGATCGAGCGGCGGGGCGTCAAAGTCGCCCGGGGTCACGTCCACGGCCTGGCCGCCCGCGGCCGGAGCGATGAAGACGTGGCTTCGCGTCCCGTCGCTCCAGGCGTTCCAGTAGCGGTGGAAGAGCGTCTCGTAGACGCGGCCCTTGACCTTGCTCTTCTCGGCCGCCTCGATCATCTTTTTGTTGGACTCGTCGTCGGCGGCTCCCGGATAGACCGAGGAAGCGAAGGCGATGCTCTTGCCGTCGCGGGACCAGACGACGCCGGACGCGCCGCCCGAGATCGTCGTCGCCTGCCGGGGCTCGCCGCCGTCCAGGCTGATCGTCCAGACTTGGGCCGAGCCGGATCGGGAGGAAATGAACGCGATCGTCCGGCCGTCGGGCGACCAGCGCGGGGTGTTGTCCGCGCCGGGGGCCGAAGTCAGGCGGCGGGGTTCGCCGCCGGCCGCGGGAACGAGCCAGACGTCGCTGTTGCTCCGGTTGGCTTCCTTGTCCATGACGGTGATGACGTAGGCGATCCACCGGCCGTCGGGCGACGGCTGGGGATCGGTCACCCGCTGGATCTTGATGAAGTCGTCGAAGGTCAGGGGCTTGGCGCCTTGGGCGACGGCCGGGGATGCGGCCAGGAAGAGGCCGAGAACGGCTATGGCCATACGCTTTTTCATGGATACCCTCCCGTGGTTGGCGGTCCGAGACGGGATTATATGTCAGCTTCAGTCCCGCGCAAAATTGTCCCGCCCATTGAACTCTTCGCCAAAAAAATCGTAGATTAGGGTGACGCATAAGGAAGATCACCCGTGACAGCGCCGGCCGAAACGAACATCGAGCTCAAAGGCCTCCGCTTCCGCTTCGGGGCCGTCCAGGCCCTGGACGGCGTGGATTTGACGATCGGCGGCGGAGCCTGCGGCCTGCTGGGTCCCAACGGGGCGGGCAAGAGCACCCTGCTTCGCGTCCTGCTGGGCTTCCTCGTCCCCGACAAGGGCGAGGGTCGGGTTCTGGGCCACGACATCCGGCGCGATCCGTTCGCCATCCGCCGCCTGGTCGGCTACATGCCGGAGAACGACTGCCTCCTGCCGGGGCTCGACGCGGTTTCCTTTACCGCGTATTTCGGCGAGCTTTCGGGCATGCCCAGGCGCGAGGCCATCAAGCGGGCTCACGACGTCCTCTTCTACGTCGGCCTGGGCGAGGCCCGCTACCGCCTGCTCGAGACCTACTCGGCCGGCATGCGCCAGAGGATCAAGCTGGCCCAGGCCCTGGTCCACGATCCCCGCCTCCTC
Organism: Acidobacteriota bacterium; assembly: GCA_028749235.1. Classification (GTDB taxonomy): domain Bacteria; phylum Acidobacteriota; class Aminicenantia; order Aminicenantales; family UBA4085; genus UBA4085. The sequence goes on from JAQULS010000106.1 coordinate 9,588, forward strand.
TTTCTGGACGAGCCGACCTCCAACCTGGACCCCCGCGGCCGGGATGAGATCCTGGCCCTGATCAAGGACATCTCTTCGAAAAAAGACATCCACGTGCTCATCTCGTCGCACATCCTCTCGGATATTGAGGCCACCTGCAGCCATGTCGTCATCCTGAACAAGGGCAAGGTGGCGGCGCAGGGGGAGCTCGAAGCGCTCAAACAGGTCGATTTCAGCCTCTTCGAGCTCAAGATCAAGGGCGAGGCGGAGCCCTTCCTGGACGCCCTCCGGGCTTCCCGGTGCCGGGTCGAGGAGACGGAAGACGGGCTGTTCAAGCTTTATGTCCCGCCCGAGGTGGGCCGCTCCGGCGTCTTCCGGGCCGCCGCCCGGACCGGCGTCCAGGTCCGCCATTTCGTCCAGAGCCGGACCTCGCTCGAGGATCTTTTCGCCCGCACGGTGGGAGTCGACTGATGCCGATCGCCGAGCAAGGCTACCTCCACTGGCAGGGCCGGACGGCCGAAACCCGCCGGCCTTGGCGGGCCATCACCCGCTTCGGCGTGCGCCTGTCCTTCCGGCGCAAGTTCTTCAAGCTGACCCTGGCGCTCTCGCTCCTGCCGGCCATCGTCTTCTCCGTGGGCGTCTACCTGGCCGAGACGATCCAGCACTTCCAGGTCTTCATGGGCGGCAGCCGCCAAATCGTGGCGGTCAATCCGGCTTTCTTTCAGACCTACTTCACCTCGGAATTGCTCTACTTCATGCTCCTGATGCTGATGATCCTGGCCGGGACGGGGCTCATCGCCGACGATCTCAAGTCCGGGAGCCTCCAGCTCTACTTCGCGCGGCCCCTGCGCAAGCGCGATTACCTGCTCGGCAAGCTGGGGATCACGAGCTTTTTCATCCTGCTGCTGACCCTCGTCCCGGGGACCGTCTTCATTCTGCTCAAGATCATCTTCTCGGGCAGCTTCCGGCTCCTGACCGAGCACCCCTGGCTGCCGCTGTCCGTGATCCTTTACTCGTTCTTCCTGGCCGTCCTGTTCTCGTTGGCCGTCCTGTTCGTCTCCGCCTTGAGCAAGAACCGGAGGTTCGCCGGCATCCTGCTCTTCCTGATCTACTTCGGCTCGGACATCGCCTTCGGCGTTTTTGACTCGATTTTCCATCGGCCCGAGCTCGGCTGGATTTCGATCCGGGCCAACCTCAAGCAGGTCGGATACGCCGTCTTCGGAGGCCGGCCGCCCCTGGACGTCCCTTGGATCGTCTCGGCCGTCATCCTGGCCTTTTGGGCCGGCGTCGCCGTCTTCTTCCTGTACCGGCGGATCCAGAGCACCGAGGTGATTCGATGAGCTCGATCATCCGGGCGGAGAAGCTGAGCAAGTGGTACGGCAACGTCCTCGGCCTGTCCGACGTCAGCCTGGA
>JAQULS010000241.1 GCA_028749235.1 Acidobacteriota bacterium
CAAGGCGGACCCCGGGATCTGGGCCAGGATCGAGAGCCGCCTCGACCCGGCCGTCGAGGAATCCCTGATCGGCGAGATGACCGGAGCCGACCGGGCCCTGATCAGCTCGCTCGAGGGCTTCGAGGACATCCCCCTCATCGGCCGCCTCCAGCTCAAGGACCGCGGCATCCTGCCCGGCGACGTCGTCCTGGCCGTCACCGAGGGCGGCGAGACGTCCTCCGTCATCGGCGCCGCCCTGGGCGCCCACGAGCAGTGGAAGGCGCGGCCGGACTACACGCCGCAAGCCAGCCGCCTGCGCGTCTACTTCGTCTACAACAACCCCGACGACAAGCTGCGCCCGTTCGAGCGAAGCCGCAAGATCCTGGAGGAGCCCGGCATCACCAAGATCAACCTGACGACCGGGCCGCAGGCCATCACCGGTTCGACCCGGATGCAGGCTACGACGATCGAGACGTTCGTCATCGGATCGGTCCTGGAGACGGCCGTCGAGCGGTTCCTGCGCCCGCTTCTTTCGAAAAAAGAGATGGAGCGGATCGGCTTCCGGCAGGAGACGACCCTTCCGGCCCGTCTGCGGGCTTTCGCCCGGATCCAGGCCGAACTTCTCAAACAGGCTCCGGCGATCGCCAAGCTGACGGACCTCGAGGCCACCGCCTATGGGCAAGGCCGCTTTTCGACCTATTTCGCGGAATCCGGCCTGATCACGGTCTTCATCGACAGCACCGAGCGCAGTCCCACCTTCCGGCTCTATCCGCTGGACACCGTGCGCGAGCCGAGGCGCAAGTGCTGGATCCAGGTCTGGACGAACGCCGCCGACGCCCGGGCGGCCTGGCAGGCGCTCTTGGGCCGGCCGTTCCGGGGCCTCAAGCCCTCTCTCTACAAGGTCCCCTTCGAGGAACAGATCGACGACGCCTACCTGCGCGAGAAGGCGCTGGCCAGCCTGGCCAAGGCCGGGGACGATCAGGCCGGGCTGTACGACTTCTCGTTCGCCGGAACCAATGCCGCCCGCCGGGCGTCCAAAAGGGGAGACCTCGCCGTCCTTGCCCTCGTGGATCCCGAGCCGGCCGCTCTTCTCAACCCGAACTCGGCCAGCCGCCGCTTTATCCAGGCGAGCCTGGCCGGCGGCGCCGGATTAGGTCTCATCCAGGTCCGGACAAGGACGGGAAGCGTCCCGCCCGCGGACGAAGGCTTCTCCTTTCTCAAGACCGATCCCAAGAAACAGCCCGTGGCTTCCGTCCAGATCGCCGTCGATTCGTCCGACGATCCGTTCGGAGTCCGGGCCCAGGTCGCGCTTAAGATGCTTCTCAACGCCCACTCCACGGCGGTCATGGCCAAGCTGGGCAAGGTCGTCGGCAACACCATGACCAACGTCAGCCCGTCCAATCTCAAGCTCGTCGGCCGGGCCACGTATCTCGTACAGACCCACATCAACGACGTCCTGGCCGGGCCGTCCTGGATCAAGGCGTTCGGCGCCCGCAAGCCCGTCGCCTACGGCGAAGCCAACGCGGTGCTCTTCGACGTCGTGGCTTTTTTCAAGGGCCGGCAGCAGGAGGTCGGGCAGGCGGCCGAAGTGCCGGTCACGATCATCCGCATCCTGGAGTCGCTGCGAACCAAAGCGCCCCTCACGAACGAAGACGCCCTGGCGATCTACAAGAAGGCGGGCTTGGCCAAGTTTCTGGCCGGAGCGGCAGCGCCCCTTCCGGCCGCCAAGCCGGAATAAAAACGACCGCGATTCGTCAGCCGATCGGCGGCACGACGGGGCCGGCCAGGCAGGGGGCGATGGACGGCCTCCGCTCCCGCTTGGGGGCCTTTTTCTCGGGCTCGATCGGCGGCCTGGCCGGCTGCGGATAGGTGAACGTATCGCCCTCGAAGTTGCGCATGACGACCTTTTCTTCGCTGATCGTCTGGACGTACTTGGGCAGAACCGGGATCTTGCCGCCGCCTCCGGGCGCGTCGATGCAGTAATACGGCACGGCCAGGCCCGAGGTCCAGCCGCGCAGGCTTTCCATGACCTCCAGGCCCTTCTCGACCGTCGTCCGCAAATGCTCGGTGCCGCAGACGTAGTCGGCCTGGTAGATGTAGTACGGCTTGACCCGGGCCATGAGCAGCTTCTGCATCAGCCGGCGCATGACGGCCGGATCATCGTTGACGCCCTTGAGCAGGACGGTCTGGCAGCCCAGCGGGATGCCGGCGTCGGCCAGCCGGCCCAGGGCCTCGTTGGCCTCGGGAGTCAGCTCATCGGGATGGTTGAAGTGGACGTTGACGAAAAGCGGGTGGAACTTGCGCAGGATCCCGACCAGCTTGGGCGTGATCCGCTGGGGCAGGAAACAGGGCACGCGGGTGCCGATGCGGATGATCTCCAGGTGCGGGATGGCCCGCAGCCGGGTCAGAATCCATTCCAGGCGCGAGTCGCTCAGCATGAACGGATCGCCGCCCGAAACGATGACGTCGCGTATCTCTTCGTGGGCCGCGATGTAAGCCAAACCATTCTCGATGTTGCGGGGGTTGATTTTGGAGGCGTCACCGACCTTGCGCTTGCGGGTGCAGAACCGGCAGTACGAGGCACAGCTGTGGGAGACCAGAAACAGGCAGCGGTCGGGGTAGCGATGGACAATGCTCGGGACCGGCGAATCGTGGTCTTCGGCCAGGGGGTCGGAAACGCCGCTGTCGGCGGCGAGTTCGGCCGGGTCGGGAACGACCTGGCGGTAGAGAGGATCGCCCTTGGTCTTGATCAACCCCGCGTAGTACGGCGTGATCAAGGTCTTGAACTGACGGCCGATCTTGCGGACCTCGTCGATGTCCAGGTCGAACGCGGTCGCGATCTCGCCCGGCGTCCTCAAACTTTTACGCTGCATTTGACGCCAATCGTCCATTCTCCGGCTCCTTAACCGATCACCTTGCGATAGATCACCCGGTCATCGCCCGGCTGGTAAAAGTCGGGGATGCGGGCGGTCTCGATATAATTCAAACCCAGGTAGAAGCGGCGGGTCGGCTCGTACATCGGGACCGAGGAGGT
>JAQULS010000107.1 GCA_028749235.1 Acidobacteriota bacterium
TCGGCATCCAGCTTCCCATCTCGGTGGCCATGACCATCGTCGAGACGACCCCGGCCGTCAAGGGCGGCTCGGCCACCTCGCGGACCAAGCCCGCCACACTCACGACCGGGCTGGTCATTCAGGTGCCTGAATACCTGACCAGCGGGGAAGTCGTCCGGGTCGACACCCGGACGGGCCAGTACGTCGGGAAAGCCTGAGTCCGGACCTTTCCGTTCCCGCAGCGAGTATCACTCTCCGAGCCTTGGCATGGAAAATCCCAGTAACGGCTTCCTGGCCGGCCTGACCGAAAGCCAGCGGACCGCCGTCGTCCACGGCGACGGGCCGATGCTGGTCCTGGCCGGGCCCGGCTCGGGCAAGACGCGGGTGATCACCCATCGGATCGCCCATCTCATCCAAGGCGGTGTCCGGCCGGAACGCATCCTGGCCCTGACCTTCACCAACAAGGCGGCCGAGGAGATGCGCAGCCGCCTACGGGCCATGGTTGTTCCGCCGGGAGCGCTGCTTTGCACCTTCCACAGCCTGTGCGTCCGGATTCTTCGGGAATTCGCCGTCCGGGCCGGACTGCCTTCCGGCTTCAGCATCTACGACCAGTCCGACCAGAAGGCCCTCCTGACGGACGTCCTTAAGGAGGAAAAGCTCGACCCCAAGGATTTCCCGCCGGTCCGCGTCCTGCGCCAGATCAGCGTTCTCAAGAACCACATGCTCGCTCCCGACGAGGGCGCGACACGCGGCTTGGTGGATCTTCCGGCCGCCGTCCTGACGGATGTTTTTGCCGCCTTCAATAAAAAGCTCGAGGCCGCGGGGGCCCTGGACTTCGACGACCTGTTGGTCAAGACCGCCCGCCTCCTGGAAGAAGACGCGGAGCTTCGGGAGAGGCTGTCGCGCCGATGGCTGTACCTGCTCGTCGACGAGTACCAGGACACCAACACCTGCCAGTACCGGATTGCCCGCAGCCTGTCCTCAGGCCACGACAACCTGTTCGTGACCGGCGATCCCGACCAGTCCATCTACGGCTGGCGGGGCGCCGACATCGAGAATATCCTGGCCTTCGAGCGGGATTTTCCGGCCGCTCCCGTGGTCCGGCTGGAGGAGAATTTCCGCTCCTCGCCCCAGGTCCTGCGGCTGGCCGACGAGCTGATCAAGGCCAACGCCCGGCGCAAGGAGAAAATCCTCATCGCCCGCAAGCCCGAAGGCGCTCCGCCCCGGCTGTTCCGCTTCCTGGACGAGCGGGACGAGGCCCGCGGCGCCGCCGACTGGATCCGCGGCCTGCACGAGGGACAGGGGGTGGATTACAGGCGCATCGCGGTCTTCTACCGGACCAACGCCATGAGCCGGGTGATCGAAGAAGCCCTGATCCAGGCCGCGGTGCCCTACCAGATCGTCAAGGGCGTCGAGTTCTTCCACCGCCGCGAAGTCAAGGACGCGCTGGCCTACCTGCGCCTCCTGCTCAATCCGGCCGACGAGGTTTCGCTCTTGCGCGTCGTCAACCGACCGGCCCGGGGCATCGGCGATACGACCGTGGAGCGGCTGGTTGCGCAAGGCCGCGCGCGCGGCGTCGGTTTGTGGGCCGTCCTGGGAGATCCCTCCGGCGTGCCGGGGCTTCTCCCCGCGGCGGCGGTTCGAATCGGCAAATTCGTAGCGCTTATCGAGGATCTGCGAACGAGTCTGGACCGGCCCGTGGCGGCGATCGCCCGCGACGTCTATGTCCGCAGCGGGCTCAAGACCGCGTTCGCCGCGGAGAAGGACCCGGACGCGGCCGAGAACGTCGAGGAACTCATCCGTTCGGCCGCCCAGTACGACGAGGAGGAAGCCGAGACGGCCTCGGCTTCCGCCGACGGGCCGCGCGGCCTCCTGGGCTACCTGCAGCGGACCGCGCTCATCAGCGACATCGACTCCTACGACGAGCAGGCGGGCGCGGTCTCCCTGATGACGCTCCACAGCGCCAAAGGCCTGGAGTTCGAGGCGGTGATGATCGTCGGCGTCGAGGAGGGGATCATCCCGCATGCCCGCAGCGTCGAGGACGGCCGCGACCTGGAGGAGGAGCGACGGCTCTTGTTCGTCGGCATAACCCGGGCCGAACGGTTCCTGGCCTTGAGCCATGCCTTGTCCCGGTCGATCCACGGCGGGCCCCGGCCGGCGGTCCCGTCGTCGTTTCTCCGCGGCCTCTCCGGCTTGGAAGTCGTGTCGACCATGCCGTTCGCGCCGAGCGCCTTTGAAAAGCCGCGCCGCGCCGCTTCGACGCCCAAAGGCTTTGTGCCCGATTGGGCCGTCCCGCGCCCTTCCGCCCCGGCCGCCGAGCCCGCGACGATGTCCGGCTTTCGCGTCGGCCAGCGGGTCCGGCACCCGGCTTTGGGCGAAGGGCGGATCGAGGGCTTCGTGGAGGGCGGGACCGCCGGCCGGGCCGTCATCCAGTTCGACCGGGGAGCCCGCCTGATCATGGGGCTTCTGGCCGCCAAGCTTGAAAGCGCGGAATGACGGTTCGAACGGCGAATTGACTCCGCCGGCCGCTTTTGTTATCTGATGGGGGAATTCTTTCATCCGGCGCCGCCGCGCCAAGGGAGGGTCGCCCGTGTCGTTCCTGGAAATCGCCGCCATCGGAATCCTGCTTTTCCTGGCCGTCTCCGTGACCTTCCTCGCGATCCTCCTGCGCCGGCGCCCGTCGGAAGGGGCCGCGCCGTTCCTGCCCCGGCTGGACGAGTTGACCCGCGGCCAGGATCGGATCGCCCGCGAGATGAGGGATGATCTGGCCCGCGGCCGCGAGGAGTCGGCCGGGCAATCACGGGCCCTGCGCGAAGAGACGGCCGCTTCGCTGCGCAGCGTCAACGACTCCGTTCTGAAGCAGGTCGCGGATCTGGTCACCTTGTCCCAGCAGCAGATGGACGGCTTCTCGGCCCAGCTCGGCCGTCTGACCGAGAGCAACGAGCTGAAGTTCGACGGCCTGCGCTCGACCGTCGAGACGAAGCTGGCCCAAATCCAGGCCGACAACGCCGGCAAGCTCGAGGAGATGCGCCACACGGTCGATGAGAAGCTCGAAGGGACCCTGGAGCGGCGGCTCGGCGAGTCGTTCAGCCTGGTCAGCGAACGGCTGGAGCAGGTTCAGAAAGGGCTCGGCGAGATGCAGGCCCTGGCTTCCGGGGTCGGCGACCTGAAGAAGGTCTTGAGCAACGTCAAGTCCCGCGGGACGTGGGGCGAGATGCAGCTGGGAAATCTGCTGGCGGACATCCTCGTTCCCGACCAGTACGAACTCAACGTGGCCACCCGGCCGGGAAGCGCGGAACGGGTCGAGTTCGCCATCAAGCTGCCCGGACGCGACGACCGGGACGGCAAGGCGGTCTGGCTTCCAATCGACGCCAAGTTCCCCAAGGAGGACTTCGAGCGCCTGGTAGAGGCCGCCGAGCGCGCGGACCCCGCCGCGGTGGAGGAGGCCGGGAAGCAGCTTGAGATCCGGTTGAAAGCCGAGGCCAAGGATATCCGCGACAAGTACCTGGAGCCGCCATATACGACGGACTTCGGGATCCTCTACCTCTCGACGGAGGGCCTCTATGCGGAAGCTCTCCGCCGACCCGGCCTGGCGGCCGCCCTGCAGCGCGACTTTAGGGTCAATCTGACCGGACCGACGACCTTGGCGGCGCTCCTCAACAGCCTGCAGATGGGCTTCCGAACCCTGGCCATCGAGAAGCGCTCGAGCGAGGTTTGGACCGTCCTGGGCGTGGTGAAAACCGAGTTCATGAATTTCGGCAAGTTCATCGAAAAAGCCCAGAAGAAGATCCAAGAGGCGGGAAACGTTATGGACGACGCTCGGAAGAAAACCAAGACTATTGAAAGAAAGCTGCGGCAGGTTCAGGAGCTCCCGACGGGAGAGACCGAAGTCCTCATGGACGCGGCGGGAGCGTCCGGTGACGAGGAGGAGAAGGCCGCTACCGGAGAGCCCGCGGCTGAAGGCGACAAGGACTGATCGGAGACACCGATGGAAAACGATCGACGCAAGGAATTGATCCGGCAATACAAGGACAACCCGCCTCGGGCGGGCGTATTCCAGATCCGGAATCTGGCCAACGGCAAAGTCTATGTCTCCAGCGCGCCCAGCGTCGACGGCAAGCTGAACACGCAGCGTTTTATGCTGCTGGGGGGCGGCCATGTCAACAAGGCCCTGCAGGCGGATTGGACGCGGCAGAAGCCCGAGGACTTCGCCTTCGAGGTTTTGGAGTACCTGAAACCGTCGACTCCCGATGCTTCGCCGATGGCCGTTCGGATGGAATTGGCCGAGCTCGAGAAGCGCTGGCTGGAAAAGCTCGTTCCTTACGGCGAGAAGGGTTACCACAAACCGCCGGCTTGAGGCCTTCCGGCCGTCAGCCCCGCGGGCCGAAGATGGCGGTGCCGATCCGAACCCGGGTCGCCCCTTCCGCAACGGCCACCCGGTAGGAATGGCTCATGCCCATGGATAGAATGTCCATCTTGACGCCGGGCAGGTCGAGACCGCGGAACGCTTCGAACAAAACACGCGTCGTCTGGAAGTAGGGCCGGGAATCCTCCGGATCGCCCTCGAACGGGCCCATGGTCATGAGCCCCCGGACCCGCAGGTTGGGGAAGGCGGCCGCGGCCCGCAGCAGCGCTTCGGCCTCAGGCGGCCGGACGCCGGCCTTTTGGCCCTCCTCGCCGCTGTTGATCTCGAGGAGGATAGGCAGGATCCTGCCCGCCGCGGCGCAGCGTTTGTCGAGCTCGCGGGCCAGGTCCAGCGAATCGACCGTCTCGATCATATCGAAGATCTCGACCGCTTTCTTGGCTTTGTTCGTCTGCAGGTGGCCGATCAGGCTCCAGGCACAGCGCGATCCGACCGCGGCCCGGGCGGCCTGGGCTTCCTGGACGTAGTTCTCGCCGATGATCCGGACTCCGGCTTCGACGGCTTCGATGACCTCCTCCGGCTTGCGGGTTTTAGCCGCCGCGGCCAGCTCGACGCCGGGGGGAAGCTCGGCCAGGATGCGCCGGACATTGTCTCGGATCAAGGACATGGAACCTTCCTTCCGGCCCTATTCTAGCAGAAAAATCTGCTATAATGCCTCCGTGACCATCCGGGAGCAATTGGAGGAGATCGAGGCTCAAACTTTCTCTCCCAAGGCCTGCTTGAGCCGGGCCAGCCGCGGCCGGGTCCGGCCCGAGTCACCGCACAGTTTTCGGACCGCTTTTCAGCGCGACCGCGACCGCATCCTACACTCCAAATCCTTTCGCCGGTTGAAGCACAAAACCCAGGTCTTCCTTTCGCCTTACGGCGACCATTACCGGACCCGGCTGACCCACACCCTGGAGGTCTCGGCCATCGCCCGCACGATCGCCAAGGCCCTGCGCTTGAACGAAGATCTGACCGAAGCCATCGCCCTGGGGCACGATTTGGGCCATACCCCGTTCGGACACGCCGGCGAGGAGACCCTGGCCAAGCTCGTTCCGGGCGGGTTCACCCATTACGGCCAGAGCCTGCGGGTCGTGGAAAAGCTGGAATACGAGGGCCGAGGCCTCAACCTGAGCTTCGAGGTCCGCGACGGCATCGCCCGCCATTCCAAGGGGCGGGGCAAGATCCTCGACCGCCGTAAGGAGGACCTGCCGACCACCCTGGAAGGGCAGATCGTCCGCGTCTCCGACGTCATCGGCTACGTCAACCACGACATCGACGACGCCCTGCGGGCCGGGGTCATCCGCGAGTCCGACATCCCCAAGGCGCTGGTCGCGATCCTCGGCCGCTGGCACGCCTCGCGCATCGACAAGATGGTCGGCGACGTCATCCAGGCCAGCCTGGCCTGCGGGCTGGAGCGGATCGCCATGAGCGAGGCGATCATGAAGGCGATGGTGGACCTGCGCGATTTTCTCTACGAAAGGGTCTACTTCAACGCCTTCGCCCGCGTGGAACTGCGCAAGACCGAGAAGATCATCCGCGAACTGTTCGCCTATTTCCTGGCCCATCCCGAGGGCTGCGTCAAGGACTATCCGGCCGCGGACGCTCTCGAGATCCGGGTCGGAGACGCGATCGCCGGCATGACCGATCGCTACGCGTTGGACTTATACACCCGGATCTTTCTGCCGCAGGCCTGGCCGCTTTCGGACAAGGGCCCGCGGGAACAGGGGGGGGACCCATGAAGACTCGGACGATCGCGGCGGCCGCCCTGGCCGCTCTTCTCCTGGCGGGGTCGGCCGCGACAGGCTCTTCGAGCCAGGCCAAGGCCGAAAAGAAGCTGGTCATCCTGTTCACCCACGACCTTCACTCGAACGTCCTGCCCCGCACGGTCGTCGGAGAGGACGGGAAGAGGACCGAGCGGGGCGGCTTCGCCCGTTTGGCGACGCTCCTCCGCCGCGAGAGGGAGGCTGCCGCGGAGAACTCCCTGGCCCTGGACGGCGGCGATTTCAGCATGGGCACGCTCTTCCATACGCTGTATGAAACGGAAGCGGCGGAGCTGCGGCTGCTGGGGCTGATGGGCATCGAAGCTTCGACCTTGGGCAACCACGAGTTCGATTTCGGGCTCGACGGCTTGGCCCGGAGTCTTCAGGCAGCCAAAACCAAGGGGACGAACCTGCCCGCCCTTGTCGCTTCCAACATCGGAATCGAAGGAGCGAGCGCCGAGGCCGAGGCGGGGCGGGCCGCCTTCCGCGACTATCCCGTCCGCGACTATATTCTTCTGGTCCGCGGCGGTCTGCGGGTGGGGATCTTCGGGTTGTTCGGGAAGGACGCGGCGGACGACTCGCCGTTCGCCGGCCCCGTCGCCTTCCGTGACCCCGTCGTCGAAGCCAAGCGGGTCGTCGAGGTCCTGCGGACCAAGGAGAAGGCGGATGTCGTGATCGGACTGTCCCACGTCGGGACGAAGGCCGATCCGGCCGATTCCGAGGACGAGATAATCGCCCTGGCCGTGCCGGGGATCGACATCCTGATCAGCGCCCACTCCCACACGATCCTTAATGTTCCCCGGTTCGCGGGCCGGACGATCATCGTCTCGGCCGGTTGGGGCGGTGATTTCCTGGGCCGGCTCGAAGTCTCGGCGGGGGCCGGCGGGGGCGTCAAGGTCGTCTCCTACGCCCTTCTTCCGGTCGGGCCCGAGGTCGCGGACGATCTTGTCGTCTCCGCCGTGGCCGCCGAGTTCAAGACGATGATCGAGAAGGGTTTTTTAGCCGATTTCCCGGGCGGCTTCGGGCAAGTCCTGGCCGAGTCCGCCTTCGACCTGGAGACGCCCGCTGACATGGAGGCCAGCGGCCTCGAAGCGGGGACGGGCGACCTCCTGGCCGATGCCTTGCGGGAGTCCGTGCGCCGGACCGAGGGAACGGCTTACCGCCACATCCACGCCGTCGTCGTCCCCGTCGGGATCATCGAGGGATCGTTTCTGGCCGGCCCGATCACCGTGGACGACGTCTTCCGCGTCTTCTCCCTGGGCCTCGGCGCCGACGGCCAGCCCGGCTATCCGCTTCTCTCGCTCTGGCTCAAGGGCAAGGAGCTTCGGCATCTGGCCGAAGTCCAAGCCTCGGTCGCGCCGATGAAGTCCGACGCGGCCCTGCAGTTTTCGGGCCTCCGCTTCCACTACAACCCCCATCGCCTGGCCTTCGACCGGGTGACGGACGTATCCGTTCTGGAGGCGAACGGCTCCTATGCGCCGCTCGAGGCCAAGAAGCTCTACCGGATCGTGGTGAACGCCTATACCGCCGGCATGGTCGATTACGTCTCTAAAGCCTCCTACGGTTTGCTTAAGATGCAGGCCCGCGGGGCCGACGGACGGCCGCTAGCGAGTCAGACCGAAGCCGTCATCGACGCCGATCCGGCCGCGAACGGCGTGCAGGAGATCAAGGAATGGAAGGCCCTGGCCGGAGTTCTGCGGGAATACCCCGATGCCGATGCGGACGGCATCCCTGACGTCCCGGACCGTTATCGCAAGCCCGAGGGCCGCTTCGGCCCGGTCCCTTCCCGAAATCCGCTGCGGATTCTCATTGGGGGCGGCGGCCTGACTTACTACGTGATGGCCGGCTTGCTGCTGATCGTCGTTCTCGTGGTCCTGTTTGTCCGCAGCATCCGGCGCCGCCTTCGGCGCCGGCGGGCCCTCCGGGTCCGGCCCGGGTCCAGCCGGACTTCTTGATCCCTTTCTCGGCGAGGTCCATGATGCGATTCCGTCTCCGTTCTCCGTTCGCCCGATGTGCTTTGTTTGCGCTCGCGGCCGCCGCCGTTTTCGCCGCGGCGGTCGTTCCGGCCGCCGCCCAATCCGGCTCCTCCGCCCGGGCTTGGGAGGAAGCCTTGGTTCTCCCGACCTACGGCGTCGAGGAGGCCGAGAAAAACCCGATGTTCTACGACGGCCGCGCCTACCAGGGCGCCAAGGGGCCGGTCTATCCCTATGCCTTCCTTGACCGTCTGACCGGGATCAAGCGGGACAAGACGTACCGGGCCGTCTACCTGGAGAACGCCTATCTCAAGATTTGCGTCCTGCCCGAGCTGGGCGGACGTATCTTCTATGCCATCGATAAAACCAACGGCTACGATTTCATTTACCGCCAACACGTCGTCAAACCGGCCTTGATCGGCATGCTAGGAGCCTGGATCTCGGGCGGAGTCGAGTGGAACGTGCCGCACCATCACCGGGCCACGTCCTTCATGCCCGTCGACCGCCTGATCGTCAACGGGGCGGACGGCAGCGCCACGGTCTGGGTCGGCGAGATCGAGCTCCGCCAGCGGACGAAATGGCGGGTCGGGTTGACCCTACGGCCCGACTCCTCGGCCTTGGAAGTGACCCTGCGGACCATCAACCGCACGCCGCTGCCGCAGTCCATGCTCTTCTTCGCCAACGCGGCGGTTCATGCCACCCCGGACTACCAAGTCATCTTTCCGCCCGACACGACGATCGCGGCATTCCACGCCAAGAACCAGTTCTCCCATTGGCCGATCGCCGCGGAAGTCTACAACGGCCAGGACTATCGGGCGGGCGTCGACGTCAGCCGGCTGAAGAACCTGCCGCGCCCAACCTCCTTCTTCGCCTTCGACGGGACGGGCGATTTCCTGGCCGGATACGACCACGCCCGGCAGGCCGGCGTCTGCTTCGTGGCCGATCACAACATCGTGCCCGGCAAGAAGCTCTGGACCTGGGGCACGGGCGGCGAGGGAGCCCTCTGGGAGAAGCTTCTGACCGACACGGACGGTCCCTACGCCGAACTCATGTTCGGAGCCTGGTCGGACAACCAGCCGGATTACAGCTGGACGCGCCCCTACGAGACCCGCAGCGTGCGGCAGTATTGGTACCCGCTGCGCGGGATCGGCGGCGTCAAAGCGGCGACCAAGGACGCCGCCTGCGACCTGACCATTGAGGGCGGCAAGGCCCGCTTCGCCTTCTACGCCACGCGCGAGATCCACGACGCCCGGGCCGTTCTCTCCTCCGGCGTCGTCACCCTGCACGAGGAGCCGGTCTCGTTGGGCCCGGGGCGTCCGTTCGCCAAGGAGATCCCCTGGTTTGCGGACACGCCGGGATCGGACCATCCGACCCTGTCGCTCTGGACCCAGGACGGTCGGCTTCTCGTCCGATGGTCGGCTTCCGCACCGGCCAAGTCCTCCCCGTACGTCTTGAAGAACGGGACCGACGCGGCGTATATCCCGCGGGGCTGGATGGACGGCACCGCAAGGCCGGGGATTGCAAAGCCGGCGCTCCCGGCGCCGGTAACCCCGCCGCCCGCGCCCAAAGACGTCCCCACGGTTGAAGGGCTGTTCCTCACGGGCCTGCGTCTGGAGCAGTTTCATAGCGCTGCCCTGGAACCGGATCCCTATTACGCCGAGGCGCTCCGCCGCGATCCGGGCGATTACCGGACGAATACGGCCCTCGGCATCCTGGACCTCAAGCGCGGGCTTTATGCCGAGGCCGAAGCCAGGCTGGCCAAAGCGGTCGAACGGGCGACGCAAAGCTATACCCGCCCCAAGGACGGAGAGGCGCTTTATTATCTCGGCCTGGCGCGCCTGGCCCTGGGTAAAAACGCCGAAGCCGAGGACGCCCTGCAGCGGGCCGCTTGGGATGACGCCTGGACCGCCGCCGCTTTCACGGAATTGGCGATCATGTCCAGCCGGTCCGGCGATTACGCCGAAGCCTTGGAGCGTCTCGACCGGGCCGTGGCCAAGAACGCCAAGGGCCCCGATGCGGCGGCCCTGATGACTTCGCTGCTGCGCAAGGTCGGGGCCCTGGACAAGGCCCGGGCGGCGGCCCAGGAGGTCCTGGCCATCGACCCGCTCGACTTCCGGGGCTGGAACGAGAGCGCCCTCATCCGGTCCGCCCTGAACGAAGACGATGCTCCGGCCGTCCTGAAACGGCTGGCGGCGCTGATGCGGGACGAGCCCGCCAATTACCTCGAACTGGCTTCGGACTACGCCCGCTGCGGATTGTGGGACGAGGCGGCCGCGGTCCTGCAGAGGCTCATCGGGATCGACAAGAAAGGAGCGGGCGATTTCCCTTTGGTTCATTACCTGATGGCCTGGATCCTCGATCAGAAAGGGGACAAGGCGGGCGCGGCGGCGCGGTTGAAGATCGCGGCCGCCTGCCCGCCCGATTACGGCTTTCCCTTCCAGCTCGAATTCATCGACATCCTGCGCTGGGCCGAGGCCGTGAACCCCAAGGATCCGCGGGCCCCCTACTATCTCGGGAATCTGCTCTTCGACGTCCAGCCGCAGACCGCCCTGGCGGAATGGGAAAAGGCGGCGGTCCTGGACCCGGCGTTCGCCACGGCCCGGCGCAACTTGGGCTTGGCGGCGGCCCGGGTCAAGAACGATCTGCCGCGGGCCGTCCGGGAGTACGAGGCGGCCCTGGCGCTCGCGCCCCGCGATCCCAAGCTCTACGAGGAGATCGATCGCTTGTATGAAGCGGCCGGGATTCCGGCCGCCAAGAGGCTGGCCCTCCTCGAAAAGAACCACAAGGCCGTGGCCCTGCGCGACGACG
>JAQULS010000242.1 GCA_028749235.1 Acidobacteriota bacterium
TTCTTGTCTCCCTCCTCCTCATCGGCTCGGCCGTCTGGGCCCAAAGCGCCGATGAATTCGTCCAAAAAGCGAGCCGAGCCTACGACCAGAAGCAGTTCGCTCAGGCCGCGGCCCTTTACGAAAAAGCCTTTGCCGCCGGTTCCGACGACTGCGGCGCCGCCTACGAGGCGGCCTGTTGCTACGCCCTCATCGGCGGCCGGGACAAAGCTTTCGAGTTCCTGAAAAAAGCCGGGGAACTCGGCTGGTCCGATGCCGACCACGCCCGGAACGGCGCCGATCTCGAATCGCTCCGGACCGACCCGCGATGGGAATCGGTCCTGGCGCTCTTCGATAAGAATGCCGAGTACGAGAAGGCCCTGTGGGACTCGCCTGCCTGGAGCGTTCCCTATGCTGAAAATCTGTCGGAAGAACTCCGGATCGCCGGGCTGTCCAGGTTCTGGTCCGAGGTCAAATACAACTTCGGGTTCCCCGAGAAGCTCGCCGCCCTGGACTGGGACGCCCTTTACCTCAGCTTCATCCCCCGGGTCCGGGCCGCGCGTTCCACGGCCGAGTATTACCGGGTCCTCCAGGAGCTCTGCGCGAAGCTCCAGGACGGCCACACTTATATCATCATGCCCTTGGAATACTCGGAGACCCGGGCTGGGTGGATGGGCCTCCAGACTGGCCTCATCGAGGGTCGGGTCCTGGTGAACAAGCTATGGGATCCCGAACTCGGAAAACTGGGCCTCGCCAGGGGGATGGAGATCGTCAAGATCGACGGACTTGCGACGCGTTCGTACGCGGAGAAATACGTGATTCCGCGCAAAGGCTCTTCCACGCCGCAGTACTTGGACATCCTGGCCTATGAGCGGTCTCTGCTGAACGGGGAGTTCTCCGAACCGGTCAAACTGACCCTGGAGACGGCAGACGGACGAACGATCGAACGGACCGTCCGACGCCTCCCGTTGCAGGAAATCGACAAGCTCGCATCGGACCCGGAGCCCTTCGAATTCCGGATGCTGCCGGGGAACATCGCTTACATTGCCCTGAACAGCTTCCAGGACGATGCGACAGCCGACGAGTTCTTAAAACGCTTCGCGGAGTTCGCCGCGTCCGACGCCCTGATCCTCGACCTGAGGGAAAACGGCGGCGGCAATTCCAATGTCGGTTACAGGATCATGGCCGCCCTGGCCACGGAACCGTTCATCGGTTCGCGCTGGTCGACCCGCGACTATAAGCCGGCCTTCCGGTCCTGGGGCCGCCCCGACCGCATGTACGCCGAAGCGGCCGAACGGAAGCCCGTCGACCCGGACCATCATTATGCCGGGCAGGTGGTCGTCCTGACAAGCGCCCGGACTTTCTCCGCGGCCGAGGACTTTCTCGTCGCCTTCGACCAGAGCGGGCGGGGAACGATTATCGGAGAACCGAGCGGCGGCAGCACCGGCAATCCGCTCCGTTTCAGTCTTCCGGGCGGGGGGGCAGGGTTTGTCTGCTCCAAGCATGACGCCTACGCCGACGGCAGGGAGTTCGTGGGCGTCGGCGTCAAGCCGCAGATCACGGCCCAGCCCTCGGTCGCCGACTTCCGGGCCGGCCGAGACACCGTTTTAGCGAGAGCTGTGGTGGAGATCGGGAAAAGGCTGTCTAAGAAGGGAAAATAGCCGACTCGAGTATCTGCCGGGGAGCCGTCAGGACTTCATGGCGATGTAGCCGCAGTACCCGGCGCTGATCGGGCCCTTGGCCGTGATCTCGCAGGGGAACTCGGGGCACTCAAAGCACAACGTCCGCCCCTTGGCAGAGGCGCACGTGGCGATGGCGCAGAATTTGTTTTCCCTGGGCCGGCAGCCGTCGGGCCCGTTCGGGCACTGGCCGGCCGTCCGGCGGGGACATTTCTCGCAGGCGATGCCGCAGACGCCGATGCGCATGGCTCACATCCGCTCGGGCACGGGGATGCCCATCAGGTCCAGAACCCGGACGAGCACGTCGCGCGCCGCCAGTATGACCTGAAGGCGAACGGCCTTGAGGCCGGCGTCCTCTTCGTTGAGGACCGGATATTTGTGGTAGTAGCCGTTGCAGGCCTGGCAGAGCGAAAAGGCGTACTTGGCCAGGTGGCTGAACTCCAGCGCCTCGATCGATCGCAGAACCTCGTCGTCGAGCTGGGCGGCCAGGGTCAGGACTCCCCAGGCATCGGCCAGTTCCTGCGGCGGCAGCCCGGCCAGGGACGGGGCCTTGGCGCGGCCGCTTTTTCCGACGTCATCCAGGCTCAAGCCTTCGCGCTCTTCCAGCTTGCGGAAGATGCTGTTCATCCGGACGGCGGTGTACTGCAGATAGGGGCCGGTCTCGCCCTCGAAGCTGAGGGCCTCGGCGAAGTCGAAGACGATCAGGGCGTTGCGGGTGAACTTGAGCATGAAGTAGCGCAGCGCGCCGCGGGCGATGTCGCGGGCGGTGCGGCGCTTGGACTCTTCGCTCAGGCCGGGGTTGCGCTTGTCGACCTCGGCGAAGGCGTTGGCCTCGAGCTTGTCCAGCAGGTCGTCGGCCTTGACCCCCAGCCCCTTGCGGCCGGAGACCTCGTGGAAGGCCTTGCCCTCGTCCTCGGCTGCGATCGTCGCCCCCAGCTCCTTCATGCTCTGCGGCGAAAGGGCGACCATCTCGTAGGAAAAGTGGATCGACTTGGCCGCTTGGGCCTCGAAATGGAGCGCCCGCAGGCCCTGCGTGACGACCTTCTGGAGGTACGACTGACGGGTGTCGATGACGTTGTAGACCTTGGTCCCGCCGCCGAAATGGATGTCGCGCTCGTTGGGCGTCGCCGTGCTCATCCAGATCGTGCGGCCTTCGTCCTCGGCGAACGGCTCGTAATAGAAGTCCCGCTCCAGGAGCCCGAACTTCCACATCTGGTAGGCGATATCCTTGCCGACGTAGGTCACCGTGCCGTTGGAGCGGACGATGATCTTGTCCTTGTCCTCCTCGTCTTCCAGGCTCATGACCCAGCAGCCGGCGTTGGGCCCGTCCCCGGCCAGATGAAT
>JAQULS010000243.1 GCA_028749235.1 Acidobacteriota bacterium
GCCCAAAGGCATCATGGTCGTCGAGGACTACGGCCATCACCCGACCGAGATCAAGGCCACCCTGGACGGGGCCAAGCGCGGCTGGGAGCGCCGGCTGGTGGCCGTCTTCCAGCCCCATCGCTACACCCGGACGGCCCATCTGCGGGACGACTTCGCCCGAGCCTTCAACCAGGCCGACGTCCTGCTGCTGACCGAGATCTACCCGGCCGGCGAGACCCCCATTCCCGGCGTCACCGGCCGGAACCTCTACGAGGAGATCGTCCGCTTCGGCCACAAGGACGTCCACTTCGAGCCCGAACTGGGGAACCTGGCGGGCAAGCTGGCGGGCCTCGTCCGGCCCGGCGATATCGTCATCGTCCTGGGCGCCGGGAACATCAACCGGATCATACCCGAGCTCATGGAGCGGCTGGAGAAACGGCCTTGAACCGGACCGGAACGCCGTCCGATGACGCCCGCTTCCAGCGGGGGCGGGCCGGAATGCGGGTCAAGAAGACCCGGCGGACGTTCGCCTTCCGGTTCCGCCACGCCATCGGCCTGCTTGTCGGCGCGGCCCTGCTCTTCTTCGCGGCCTATGAAATTTACGCCTTCGTCATCACCTGGCCCAAGCTGGAGGTCCGGGAGATCCGGACCGCCTGCCCCGACCCTGAAGTGGCCGCCCTGGCCGCGCAGGCCATGGAGTCGCGCGCCTGGGGGAACCTCCTCCTGCTGGACATGAGCCGGGTCCGGGCCGAAGCCCGGACCGTCCCCTGGGTCAAGGACGCCCGCATCCGCAAGGTCTTTCCGGCCTCGCTGGCGGTCGATGTCGTGCCCCGCCGGGCGGCCGCCCTGCTCGAGCGCGCAACCGTCGTCCTGGTGGACGAAGAAGGCGTCGTCATCGAGCCGTCCTCGCGGGAGGCCCGTCCCGACCTGCCCCTGTTCATCGACCAGAATCGCTTCGCCGACGACGGCGAGGCCAAGATGCGCCTGGCCTTGGCTTGCTGGTACGACCTGCGGCCCGAGGACCGGGGCCTTATCGACACCATCGACGTCTCGGCCACCGCCGACATCGTCGTCCGCTTCCGCGGCTCGGAGACCCGGGTCCGGCTCGGGGACGCCCAATTCGGCGCGCGGACCGCGGAATATCTCGGCTCGCGGGATCGCTGGGAGGCGGCCTTCGGCCCGCTCGAATCGGTCCTGCTGGCCCTGCCCAACCGCGTCGTTCTGCGGCCGCGTCCGGCCGCGACGACGCCAAGCCCGGCCCCAAGCCGGGAAGGAGAATGACTGATGCCTAAAACCGGACATGTCGTCGGCATCGACATCGGGACCAAAAAGGTCACCGCCCTCATCGGCGCGGTCGGCGAAGACCGCAAGATCGAGGTCGTCGGAATCGGGACGGCCGACTCCCAGGGACTGCGCAAGGGGGTCGTCGTCAACCTCGACGCCACCTCGGACGCCGTCCGCAAGGCCAAGGCCGAGGCGGAGCTCACGGCCGGGGTCAAGATCAACGCCGCCTTCATCGGTGTCTCGGGCTCCCACATCAAGAGCTTCAACAGCCGCGGCGTCGTGGCCGTGACCGGCAAAAGCCGGGTCATCTCGGCCGACGACATGCGCCGGGCCATCGAGCAGTCCAAGGCGGTCAACATCCCGCCCGACCGGGAGATCCTCCACGTCATCCCGCAGGAGTACGTGGTCGACGAACAGGACGGGATCAAGGATCCCCTGGGCATGAAGGGCATGAAGCTCGAGGTCAACGTCCACATCGTGACCGGAGCCATCATGCTCGTCCAGAACCTGCGGACTTGCGTCGAGGAGCGGGCCGGCGTCCAGATCGAAAAGATCGTCCTCAATCAGATCGCCACTTCGGCCGCCGTCCTGACCTCCGACGAGAAGGAGCTGGGGGTCGGGGTCATCGACATCGGGGCCGGGACGACCGAAGTCGCGATCTTCGAGAGAGACAGCCTGTGGTACACCTCGGTCATCCCGCTGGGCGGCGACAACTTCACCAACGACATCGCCGTCGGCCTGCGGACGGCCATTCCCGACGCCGAGAAAATCAAGAAGCGCTACGGCTGCGTCATCGCCCCCCCGGGCGAAGATCAAGAGACGGTCGAAGTTCCCTCGGTCAGCGGCCGCAAGCCGCGGGTCCTGTCCCGCCAGCTTCTGGCCGAGATCATCCAGCCGCGGGCCGAAGAGATCTTCCGCCTGGTCGACAACGACATCAAGCGCATGGGCTACGAAAAGTCCCTCAACTCCGGTCTCGTCCTGACGGGCGGGACGGCCCTTCTCGAGGGGCTGGAGGAAGTGGCCGAGGAGATCTTCGACCTGCCCGTCCGGCGCGGCATGCCGTCCGGGCTGGGCGGGCTGATGGACCGGGTCAAGACGCCGGACTATGCCACGGCCGTGGGGCTGCTGCTCTACGGCCGCGATTTCATCCGCGAAACGGGCGGCCCCAAGGACCATGGACACGGTCCTTTCGGCTGGCTCAAGAACATCTTCAGGGAAGACTAGGAGGGGCTATGAAAACGGAATCAGCCGGAAAACTGCGGTTCCATCTCGTGGAGGAGCGCGTCGGCGCCAAGATCCGGGTCATCGGCATCGGCGGCGGCGGCGGCAACGCCCTCAACCGCATGATCGCGGCCGGGATCGACGGCGTGGACTTCATCGCCGTCAACACCGACCTGCAGGCCCTGAACGGCAGCAAGGCTCCGACCAAGATCCAGATCGGGCACGATTCCATGCGCGGCCTGGGCTCGGGCGGCCGGCCCGAGTCCGGCAAACAGGCGGCCATGGAGGACACCGAGAAGCTGATCGAGATCCTGGAAGGCTCGGACATGGTCTTCCTGACCGCCGGCCTGGGCGGCGGCACCGGAACGGGGGCGACTCCGATCCTGGCCAACCTGGCCGCCGAACTCGACATCCTGGCCATCGCCATCTGCACCCTGCCCTTCGAGTTCGAGGGCCGGGTCCGGGCCAAGCAGGCCCAGGAGGGCTTGGCCGAGCTCAAATACGCCGTC
>JAQULS010000108.1 GCA_028749235.1 Acidobacteriota bacterium
TATATCGGCCCGGCGACCCAAGTCGTCGATTTGGGCGGCCGGCTGGCCACTCCCGGGCTTATCGACTCGCACCTCCACTTTACCGGCATCGGGCGGGCTCGTTTGTCGCTCGACTTGACCAAGGCCCGCAGCTTCGACGAAATCGTGGCGCTGGTCGCGGCAGCGGCAAAGACGGCCAAGCCCGGCGAGCCGATCACCGGCCGGGGATGGCACCAGGAAAAATGGGACGCCAAACCTGAGCCCAATGTCGACGGTCTGCCGATTCACACTGCTTTGAGCAAGATCTCGCCGGACAATCCCGTCGTCCTGACGCACGCCAGCGGGCATTCCTGCCTGGCCAACGCCAAGGCCATGGAGATGGCCAAGATCACCGCCTCGACTCCCAATCCTGAAGGCGGCGAGATCATCAAGGATGCGGCGGGGCGGCCCATCGGGGCTTTTCTGGAAACCGCCCAGGATCTCCTGGACGGCGTCCTGATCCGTTGGGCCATGTCCCGGACGCCCGAGCAGAAGCGGGAGGAAGAAAGAAAAGTCATCGAGCTGGCCGACCGAGAGTGCCTGGCCAAGGGGCTGACCAGCGTCACCGATGCCTGAGTGGGCTGGTCCCAGGTCGAGCTCTATAAAAACGCCATCGACCAGGGCAAGCTGGGCATCCGCTTGAACGTGATGCTGAGCGAGGGCAACAAACGGCTGGCCGGGAACGCGGCCAAGTGGAAAATCATCGGATACGGCGACAACCACTTGTCCGTCCGGACGATCAAGCGCCTGATCGACGGCGCCCTCGGCGCCCACGGAGCCTGGCTTCTCGAGCCCTACGCCGATCTGCCCGGATCGACCGGGCTCAATACCGAATCCATCGAATCCCTGCGGGAGACGGCCCGCCTCGCCATCGAGAACGGATTCCAGCTCGGCGTCCACGCCATCGGCGACCGCGCCAACCGGGAAATCCTGAACATTTACGAGGAAACCTTCAAGGCCCATCCGGACAAGAAGGACGTCCGGTTCCGGGTCGAGCACGCCCAGCATTTGAACCCCTCCGACATCCCCCGCTTCGGCGCGCTCGGCGTCGTGGCGGCCATGCAGAGCATCCACTGCACCTCGGACGGTCCCTGGATCGCCAAGCGCCTGGGCGAGAAAAGGGCCGGGGAGGGGGCATATGTTTGGAGAAAGCTCATGGATTCCGGCGCCGTCGTCAGCAACGGCACGGATGCTCCGGTCGAGGACTGCAATCCGATCCCGGGATTCTATGCCGCCGTAACCCGGCGGATGAAGAACGGCGAAGCCTTCTATCCGGCTCAGAAGATGAGCCGCGAGGAGGCCTTGCGCTCTTATACCATGAACGGGGCTTATGCCGCCTTCGAGGAGGGTCTCAAGGGGTCGCTCGTTCCGGGCAAGCTGGCCGACGTCACGGTTTATTCCAAGGACATCATGACCTGCCCGGAGGAAGAGATCCCGGCGACGGAAGTCCTCTGGACGATCGTCGGCGGCAAGATTCTATACAAGAAGGGCTGAAGGGGTCATTTGGCGCGTCGCATAGGACTGCAAGGGATCGTCTTATTTAAGTGATTATTTTCTTTGGCCGCCCTTGACCGCCCAGTCGTCGAGCGACTGCCATTCGGAGATATGGGTCGCGCCGGAGGCCCGGGTTTCCTTGAGAAACCAGTCCAGAAGGACGGCCCGGTCATGGCCCCAGGGCCAGCCGGACCCGGCGCTCTTCTTCAGTTCATCCCAGCGGGCCAGGACGACATAGGCCACGGGGAGGCGCGCGATCCTCACTCTCCGGCAGTACTCGTCGAGGCGGGCTTTGCGTTCGGCCGATTCCAGGATGCTCCAGCCTTTCCGCAGAACATCTAGAGAGAGAAACTTGGCTTCGGCGGGGGAGTAGCATCCCAAGGCGTCGCCGGAGCGGGCCAAGGCCTTTTCCATGAGGGTGAGATAGGCTTCCACTTTATCGGCGGCCGGACCGTAGTATCCGTCCAGGAATTCGCGGCGCAGGCGCGCGGGATCCAAGTTCGGATTCCACAGGAGCTTGGCCAGGACCCAGGAGCGAAGCTCGGCCATCTCCGAGGCCCAGGATTGGTAGGCGCCCTGCTCGAACACGCCCTGGACGTTATGGCTCGCGAAGAGCCGGAGATTGGGCGCCAGGACGGAATAGTTCGGGTGGGGCTGGACGTAATGGGAGAAGTTCGTGGTGTAGTCCCAGATGTAGAGCCGGCCGGCGATCTTGGCCCAGCCTTCCAGGTCCTCGAAGAAGGCCTTGTTGCGTGGATCGTCGAGCGGCCGGGCGAAGGAGCATTCGATGCTGCAGAGGCGGACGATCACGTTGGGCCGCGGCCGGACGAGGCGCGGCGGCTTGCGGGAATACTGGTAGGCCAGGGTATCGAAAGCGACGTTCGGAAACTCGCCTTCCAGGTCGGCGGCCACGGCGTTGACGAAACGAAGGAGCGAACCGGCCGGACCGCCTTCCTCGGCATCCACGGCCCGGCAGGCGGGACAGGTGCAATATCCGGCGCAATCGTTCTGGGAAACGGAGGCGATGGTGGCCTTGGGATTCTGACGCAGGAGGAGGCGAAGGTTCGCCACCAGCTCCCGCCGCATCTCCTCATTGGTCAGGCAGAGCTGGGCGTCTTGGCCGGTCCGCTTGCCGCCGATCTCGGAGAACCATTCCGGGTGATCGGCGAAGTACTTATCCGGAGGGATCAGGGTGTAGAACGTGTGGACGAATCCCTGGTAGACCTGGCGGCCGCCTTCACGGTCGCCGCCTCCGGCCTGGATGCCGTTGGCCTTGTTGCGGGCCGCCCAGACCGGATCGAAGGCTTCATACCAGTAGGGCTCGCGGTATTCAAAGGCCGGCCTGGATCGCATGACGAAACCGCCGAGGCGCAGGGTCGGCTTGCTTGGCAGGGTTGAGGCCGTCTTCGTCCACCAGCGGCAGCCGACGGTGTCTTCCAGAAACGTATAGACCGCGTAGAGCGTGCCGCGCGGGCTTCCTCCCGCCAGGAAGACGTCGCTGCCCTTGGCCGCGACGAAGATCTCCTCGGCCGCCAGATCGGCCGGGAAGCCGGGATCGGCCGCCCGGGCGGCTCCCTCTCCCACGAAGAGCCGCGATCCAGCCGCGTTGCCGGACTCGGTGCCGACAACGAAGTCCGCTCCGGTGACAAGGTGCAGGAAGAGGGCCAGCTCGGAGGCGGCGAAGCGCTCCGTCTCCGTCGCATCGGCCGCGACGACGATGCGGGCCTCGGCCCGGCCGCCGCGGGCGATGGTTACGTCGGCGCGCAGAGGGATCGCGGCCGCCGCGCCCAGGAGGGCAAAGGAAGTGAGAAAATTACGGGATTTAGTAAGACGCGGGGAATGCATGGGGGCATTCTATCCAAAACCGCTCTCCTACGCCAATTCGGCCCGTAAAACGGGCCTTTTCTTGACTTGCGGGGGGAGTTCTGGTATCTTGCCCGCTCCCCTGAAAACGGCGCTATCGTCTAGGGGTCAGGACGGATGGTTCTCAGCCATCAGACCGGGGTTCGAATCCCCGTAGCGCTACTTTACGTCATTCATAATCCTTCCCAGTTAGTAGCGAGGCATTCAGTATATGAACGCTTTAACGAATGACCTTGAGGAATCGATTTAAGCGGGCCCGGGAAACGAAACCAACAAACTTCTTTAACCGATCTGCCAGGCCGGTTTTCAGATAAGAGCCATTCTCGGCCGCATATGAGAAATATACAATCCACGGCCGACCCTTTAGATTTGACATGGGGACGAATCCCCAATAACGGCCGTCCTCGCTGTTATCGCGATTGTCGCCCATGGCAAATACGGAATCGCGAGGAACGGTGATGGGACCGAAATTATCCCGTTGAGAGTCATCCGCGGGGTCGTAGGTCTGCGGATCGATATGGCGCTTATAGGGTTCTTCGATTGGAGCGCCGTTGACAAAGACCTGCTTTCTCTTTATCTCGATTTTATCGCCGGGCAGGCCGATAGCCCTTTTTACATAGTCCTTGGTCAAGGCATTGGGATATTTAAAGACGATGATGTCCCGGCGCCGAACGGGACGCTTGGGAAGGGCCAGCTTATCGATGGCGTTGTCAGAATTCCGATATACCATCTTATTGACCAGGAGAAAATCCCCGACCAGCAAGTTCGGTTCCATCGATCCAGTCGGGATCTGAAAAGCCTGGACAACGAAGGTCATAACGAATAAGACAAAAATGGCCGTCTCGATAATGAGCTCGAAATACTCGCGGATAAACTTTTTATCCTTCTTTTCGCCTTTGGCTCTTTTCTTCATCATACCCCTATACGATCGAGTTTATTCCCGCTTCATTAAAACGGAATATTGGAAATCAATCAAGGGAGGCGTGAGCATCCGTATGATGGCGCGGCCGCTTGGATCGACCGCCGCGCCGCCGTCAGATCCGCCAGAGATAGCTGACCTTGAAGAAGACGCCGCGCTTGGTCTCCAGGAAGCGGTCGCTGCCTATGTACGCTTCGCCGTTCCACTGGAGCCTCTCGAGGGCCGAGCCGTACCCGATGTAGATGACGGTCCCGGGGATGTAGGTGAACGAGGCCAGGACGTCCACGGTCATGCGCTTGTAGTAGAAATTGTATTCGAAGATGCCCCGCAGGAAGAGAAACTTGTTGATCTGGAAGGTGTTGAAGCTGCGAACCAGGGTGTAGTCGTAGACCTTGACCTTGGTCGACCGCCGGGTGAAGTCCTGGTAAGCCAGGCTGAGGACGAAGTCGAGCTGGTCGGTCGGCTGGAACTCGAGGCTGGCTTGGGCCCGGTTCCCGTCGCCCTGGTAGGGGGCATCGGGATCGTAAAAGATGGCCCCGGTGTACCGGTAGAACAGGGCGACGGACAGATGCTTGGAGATCTGGGAGTTGGCCTGCAGACCGAGTCCGCTGCGCGCGAAGCTTTGCCCCTGGTAGACTTCCGAGGCCATGACCGTGTCGAAGCGGATCTGGGTCGAACGGGGAAGCCGGAAGCGCAGGGTGACCAGATTGAACGATTCGACCTTGTTGGAGAACGTGTCCAGGAGCTGATAGCCCCAGTAGAAGGGCTCGATCCGCTGGAAGAACTTCGATTTGGGATAGATCTTGTACTCGCCGAAGAGGGCCAGCCGGCGCAGGCCCGTCCGCTCCAGGAAGCCCGAGTCGACCTGGAATTTCTGCGAGATGTCCTGGTACCCGGCGTCCAGGGTGAAATTCCGGTCGTCGTGGCTGTATTCGAGACCCAGGGCATGCCCGGGGTCGGCGGGCGAGCCGCTGCCGTTCTTGGCCAGGGAGCCGAACAGGTGGAACGAGGCGAGGTCCTTCGGCCCGAGCCGGAATCGTCCGTCCACGCCGCCGACGCGGTTGTAGCCCCCCTGGACGTCGCGACCCGTGTAGTAGACGCCGATATAGGAATCCTCCTTGAGCGCGTGCTTGAGCCGAAAGATGGAGTAATCCGGGTGTTCGTCCGTGCCGCTGTCGGGCTGGTAGTCGTGGGCGTAGAGAGCGGCGAACGTGTTGGTCACGCCCAGCTTGCCGCTCAGCTTGAACCCGTAGGTCGGATCGATGATCCGCCGGGTGTGGACCAGGGCCAGAAGGGGAGCCTCCTCGGTGTTCCCGGCGAACTGGAAGATTTCGTTGCCCTCCAGAAAGAAAGGCCGCTTTTCCGGGTAGTAAAGGGCGTAGCGCAGGTTGATGTCGACCTGGCCGGCGTCCGCTTCGACCTGGCTGAAGTCCGGATTGACCGCGGCGTCGAGGGTCAGGTCGTTGCTCAATCCGACCTTGCCGGTCAGCCCGAGGTCGGTCAGACGCTCGTCTCTCTGGAGCCGGCCGCCGGAAGCGGCCAGTTTGTCGCTGTAGGTTGCCGCGGGCAGGAGCTCGATCACCCGCTTGAAACCGAGGCCGGTAACGGTCACCGGCTGGGTCTGGCCCAGGATGCTGCCCTTGTCGGCGTAGATCGCGGGCGCGCTGATCGTCTCCGAAGTTCGGACAAGCTGTCGGAAGAAGGCCACCCGCAGGGTGATCGACTTCCCACTGGGGAAGCGGATGCTCTGCAGGGGGATGCGGCCTTCGATGATGTAGCCCTGATCGTCGATGGCTCCCTTGCAGTACCAAACGAAGTCCTGATCGTCCGAGACGTTGCCGTTGATGTCCATCATGCCGTCCCCCTGGATGCCCAGGGGATTGACCAGGAAGGCATAGCCGCTCTGCATGGTGTTGTAGGTGTCGAAGACGATCCCGACGAAGTCGTCCGAGAACATGGCGTCCCGCTTGGAGAGGGAAGCCTTGATCTTGGACGGGTCCGTGTCGTAGCAGCGGAAGGCGAAGTAGAAGTTGCTCGCGTCGTAGAGGAAGTACCCCTCCGTCTTCTGGCTGGGCGTTTTGCCGTAATCGGGCTGGAAGGTCTTGAAGTCCGTCATCTGAAAGGCCTCGGCCCATTCGCCCGCGCCGAGCCGTCCGTCGATCGTTGGCGCCTTCTTCGTCGGGCCGAGGTCCAAGGCCGTGAGAGCGGACAGCCCGGAGGCGAGGGCGAGGAGGGCTGCCGCCAAGAGTATCCCTTGTCGCTTGGAGTGGATCGAATCGGACATGTCTAAATCTCCTGGCGGGCGTTACCGCGGCGAGGCGCCGCGCTTCTCTTTTTATAAGACGCAAAAAACGGCCCCAGGGTTCCCCTCGGGCCCGAATGGCGCGGACGTCCGCGCTGGGGAGGGCGTTTGGAGCGGATATTTGCTTAGGGAAGGAGAACGGGCGTCAGCGCTTGGATTTCCATTCCCGGTAGCGGGCGATGTAATCGTCCACGACCTTGGCCGGCTTGAGGCGGAGGCAGGCGGCCAGGTTCTTGAGATGGACCTTGAGGTAGATCTCCTCGGGCAGGATCTCGTATCGCTCTTCCTCCATCCCCCGCAGCAACTCGCCGCGGAGCTTGAGAAGCTTGGAGATCTCCAGCAGATCGATTCCCAGGCGTTCCCTGACTTCCCGCAAAACGGGGCCGGAGAAGACGAGATCGGCGGGCGGCGGGCCGGCGGGTTCCGCTTCTTTGGGGGCGGCTCCCACGGCAGCCGGCGCCGCGGCGGCGTAAGGCATCGGGGCCGCTTCTCTCTCCCGCCCCGCTTTGAGAAGGGCGGCGTAGGCGTCCTCGATCTCCTGCAGGATCTTGGACCGCTTTTTGTCCGAGAACTCCTCGGCGATGGGGTCGAGGACGATCGAAGTCCCGCCGTAGAGCTTGCGCAGGCGGAGGTAGGCGTTCTTGATCTCGGAGGGGGTGGCGCGGGCGCCCAGCTCCAGGACGTCCAGATGTCTCTTCATCTCCTCCGGCGTCATGCGTACCCTCCGGGGACGTTGACTTCGCGGCCGTTGAGGATGTTGTCGACGATCGTCTCGACCTGCTTGGCGCAGCCCGTGGCCGTGTAGTTGAGCATGAGCTGTTTGCGCTCCCGCACCGATTTCCAGACCACGTCATTGTACTCCACGTATCCCGAGTAGAGAATCGGTACGCCCAGGTACTTGGTCAGGACGCTCTTGATCGACGTCCCCAGCAGGATGTCCTGGTTGTTGCGGACCATGTTGACCACCAGGTGGATGCGGAACCCGGCCAGCTCGTTGTCCAGGATGGTCCGGATATAGGAGAAGCTGTCCTTGAGGTAGTCGATGAGATCCTTGAGGTTCTTGATCCCGTAGCTCTGGCGCCGGTCCCAGATGTGCTGGACGATCTCTTTGAACCCGTACTCCTTGAGAGTCAGCTTGACCTTGCGGAAGAGCGAGTTCTTGACGAAATGATACATGTTCTCGATGGCGATGACTTCCGGCGTCAGGACGATGATCATGCGGTCGGCGATCAGGAACGTGTCCAGGGTGTTGGCGTGGCTGCCGGCGCCGAGGTCGATCAGGACGTTCTGGACGTTGAGCTTCATGATCTGCCGGAAGAGCTTCAGCTTTTGGCTGAAGCGGATGGTGTCCGAGGCGATGGAATGGATGTCGCCGGTGATCAGCGACATGTTCGGCAGGTCGGTGTCCACGGTCAGGTCGGACAGCCGGGTTCCGGACTCGAAGAAGCTGGTCAGGGACTTTTGCGGCCGGCTGATGCCGAAGAAGGAGTGAAGGTTGGCGCCTCCGATGTCCATGTCGACCATGACGACGCGGTGGCCGCGCTTGGCCAGAGTGGTCCCCGTGCTGGAGGTGATGAAGGTCTTGCCGGTGCCGCCCTTGCCGCCGCCGACGGCCCAGATCTCGCCTTCTTTTGCGAGGCGCGTCGTATTGGCCATGCCGTTATCGCCGAGAGAGCCTTGGAAAAATGAACATCGATGGCTTATTACAATAGCCGAAAAGGCCCTCTAGGTCAACGCAATCGGAAGGTTTCGAACGGCGGGCGCGAATGGGGAAAGCAGGGGAGTTGGCTGGGAAGCTAGGATTCGAACCTAGATTTCATGATCCAGAGTCATGAGTCCTGCCGTTGGACGACTTCCCAATCCGGCGGAAGGGTTATTATATGGAAATTGCCGTCGATTTCAAGCCCAGCCGCGTCTTTTCCGTCGGCTTGCACCGCTCTGGGGCCGCGTGATAAGATGAGCGGCCGAGAATGACCAAAAAGCGCATAATCCAAGCGGGGGCGGTCGTCCTGCTGACGGCCCTGTTCCTCGTCGTTTTTCTCCGCAGCATCAAGGACTGGGGACAGGTCCTCCGGTACGTCTCCGGCATGGACTGGCGCTGGGCCATTCCCGCCCTGCTGGCGACCCCGCTTCACTTCTTCACCCGCGGCCTGCGCTGGAAGTACCTCCTCCACCACGAAAAGCGCGGCATCCGCTTTTCCAGCCTCTGGAAGGGCAACGTCGTCGGGTTCACGGTAACCTACATCTTCCCCCGCCTGGGAGAACTGGCTAAACCCCTTTACGTGGCCCGCCGGGAAGGCATGCGGACGGGCTTCGTCATCGGAACCTGCGTCGTCGAGCGGATCTTTGACATCATGACCATGACCGCCCTTCTGGGCTTGTACCTGCTCGGGAGCCCTTTCTTCGGTTCGCGCATG
This sequence comes from Acidobacteriota bacterium, assembly GCA_028749235.1. Lineage (GTDB taxonomy): Bacteria > Acidobacteriota > Aminicenantia > Aminicenantales > UBA4085 > UBA4085. The sequence continues at coordinate 9,014 of JAQULS010000108.1, forward strand.
CCGGTGACGACGGCCAAAGGGTTGTCCGAGCTCCAGACGCTTGGCGGCCTGGCTTTGGGCCTAGCCGTGATTCTGCTGGCGATCATCATGCTCTTCTACTTCTTCAAGGAAAAGGCGCTGAAGGTCGCGGCCAAGGTCCTTCGCTTCCTGCCCCACGGCCCGCGGGACAAGGTCTTGAACTTGCTGCAGGAGTTCATTGACGGCCTGCGGATCTTTCATAATCTGGGCGATTTCGTCATTTACGTGGCCCTCGGCTTCGTGGTCTGGTTGAGCATCACCTTATACTACTGGCTGTATTTGTTCGCCTTCCACTTCCCCGTTCCCTTCATCTGGATGTTCCCGTATCTCTTCCTGACCGCCGTGGGGGCGTCGATCCCGACGCCCGGCATGGTCGGCGGCTTCCACACCTTCAGCCAACTGGCCCTGGTCGAGGTTCTGCGAATGAACGGGAACATGGCCGCCGGCTTCACCATCGTCGTCCACGCCGTCCAGCTTGTCCTGACCTTTGTGATGGGCTATATTATCCTCTCCAGGGAGGGTTTGAACCTGTTCCAGTTTCAAAAATGGGGGAAGGCCGACGAATCATGAGATGTCCCTACTGCGCCCATCCCGACAGCAAGGTCATCGACTCGCGTGAGAGCAAGAAGGGGATCAGTATCCGCCGCCGGCGCGAATGCGAAGCCTGCCGCCGGCGCTTCACGACCTACGAGAAGGTCGAGGAGATCCCCTACATGGTGGTCAAGAAGGACGGCACCCGCCAGATGTTCGACCGCCAGAAGCTCCTCAAGGGGATGATGAAGGCCTGTGAAAAGCGGCCCATCGCCCTGGCCAAGCTGGAGGAGATCGTCGAGGAAATCGAGGCCAGGCTCCAGGAGCGCCCGGACAAGGAGATGAAGGCGGCCGAAGTCGGGCAATTGGTCATGGACCGCCTGCGCGACCTCGATAAAGTGGCCTACGTCCGGTTCGCCTCGGTCTACCGGGACTTCCGCGACGTGCAGGAATTCAAGAACGAGCTGGACACCCTGCTCGAGGAAAAATAGCCGCCCGGTTTGACAAACGGGCTTGGGCGCTATATCTAATATCCTCGCCCTTGCAGCCGCCTTCCCGGCCGCGGCAGGGGGAGAACGAGGGAAACCGCCGATGATCAAACGCATCAAGCCCACCACCCGCACCCAGCGGATCGAGGGGGAGATCCAGCGCCTGGTCAGCCAGGTGCTCTCGGGGCGTCCGGAGCTCCTGGGCCTGGACGGGACCTGGGATGTGCCCCTGGACGTCTACGAGACCGAGCGCAACGTCGTGGTCGAGGCCGAGGTCCCAGGGATCGAGGCCGCCGACCTGCGCATCTCGATCGACGCGAGCCAGGTCGAAATCCGCGGCCTCAAGAGGGAGGACCGGACCGGCGTGCGGGCCTCCTACATCCGGCTGGAGCGCGAATCGGGCCTCTTCCGGCGGACCCTGGCCCTGCCCAGCGCCGTGGCGACCGACAAGGCTACGGCGGTCCTGGAGAACGGCGTTTTGACGATCGTCATGCCCAAGGCCCAAGCGGGACTGTCGCGGGACAAAGTCGTCCCCATCGGCCGCACTGAAGACCCTCAGGGAGAATCGAATGGCTGAAAAAGACACCAAGGAAGCCCCGCTCGAGGAAGCGCCCGAGGACAAGGAGCAGAAGCTCCCCATCCCGACCCGCCTGCCGGTGCTCCTGCTGCGCGATATCGTGGTCTTTCCGTTCATGATCGTTCCTCTGTTCGTGGGCCGGGAAAAATCCAAGGCGGCCATCGACGCCTCGCTGTCCTCGCACCGGATGATCCTGCTTCTGACCCAGAAGAAAATGGAAACCGAGGACCCCAAGCGCGAGGAAGTCTACGACATGGGGA
>JAQULS010000244.1 GCA_028749235.1 Acidobacteriota bacterium
AGGACGTTCGTGACCCAGATCTCGGCGTAGGCGATCTGCCAGAGCAGGAAGTTGGAGATCCGAAGCTCGCCGCTCGTCCGGATGAGCAGGTCGGGATCCGGCAACCCGGCGGTATAGAGATGCCGGGCGAATGCGGCTTCGTCGATGTCCTCGGGCTTGAGGGGGCTTTCGCGCAGGATGTCCCGCACGGCGTCCACGATCTCGGTCCGGGCCCCGTAGTTGAGAGCCATGGCGACCGTCATCCTCCGGTTTGTTGCAGTGGCGGCCTCGACCCGGTCGAGTTGGCGGACGAGACCCGACGGCAAGCCCTCCCGCTGACCCAGGACTTTAAGCCGCAAGTCGTTTTTCAGGAGGAGCTTATCCTCCTTGATCAGGTACTTCTCCAGGGCCCGGAAGAGCGCCGAAACCTCGCGCTTCGGCCGTTTCCAGTTTTCCTTCGAGAAGGTATAGAGAGACAGGACCTGCAGACCCGTCCGGGCGGCCGTTTCCACGATCTCCTTGACGGATTTGATGGCCGCCCGATGGCCTTCCATGCGGGGAAGCCCCCGGGCTTCGGCCCAGCGGCCGTTGCCGTCCATGATGACGGCGATATGGGCCGGGAGGCGGTCGGGATCGATGGACCGGACCAGGCGCTCGGCCTCGCTGCCCGGTTCCAGACGGCCTTTCCAAGCGTCAAGCATGAGGGCCATTATAGGATGTCCCGCCGCCCCCGGTCAACCTGATTCCCGACAGAATCGGTAGACTATGAGAGGGGATTCTGATATCCTGACGGGGAGAGGTTCGCCATGTGCCTGGGCATTCCGTCGAAGATCGTTGAAATCGATGCCGCCTTGAAGACGGGGCGGGTGGATCATCTGGGGACGAAAGTCGCGGCCGATTTCGCCCTTCTCGATGAGCCCAGGATCGGCGACTGGGTCATCCTTCACGCGGGATTCGCGATTTCCCGCCTGGACGACGAGGAAGCCAAGAAGACATTGGACCTGCTCCGCGAGGTCGCCGAACAGGACCCCTCCTTCCTTTCCTGACATGCCCAAGATCGATCTCTTTCAGGACCGGACCACGGTCGAGGCCCTGCTCCGCCGGGCGGCCCGCCTGCGGCCGGCGGCCGGACCCTCCTGCCGCCTGATGGAGGTCTGCGGAACGCACACCATGGCCGTCCACCGCAGCGGGCTGAAAAGCCGCCTCCGGGACGCCGGCATCGACCTGGTGGCGGGGCCGGGCTGCCCCGTCTGCATCACCCCGAACGATATCCACGAGGCGGCCCTCGGGTTGGTCATGGAGCGGGAGAACCTGATCCTGTCCGCCTTCGGCGACATGACCCGGGTACCGACCCGGCGCGGATCCCTTCAGAGCGCCGCGCCGGCCCGCGGATCCTCGGTCCGGGTGGTGTATTCACCGCGCGAATCGCTCGACCTGGCCCGCCGGCATCCCGACAAGGAAGTCGTCTTCTTCGGGGCCGGCTTCGAGACGACCATCCCGGCCATCGCCCTGACGGCGCGCCGGGCGGCCTTGGAAAAGATCGGCAATTATTCGGTCCTCACCGCCCTCTGGCTCATCCCGCCGCCCTTGCGCGCCATCCTGCAGGCCAAGGACGCCCGGATTTCGGGCTTTCTCTACCCCGGCCATGTCTCGGCCGTCATCGGCCCGCAAGCCTACGAATTCGTGCCTCGGGAATTCGGTATACCGGGCGCCATCGCCGGATTTGAGCCGGCCGATATCCTTCTCGGCATCGTTTCCATTCTCGAACAAATGGCGGCGGGCCGGCCCCGGGTGGACAACACGTACGGGCGGGTCGTTTCTCCGGACGGCAATCCCCTGGCCAGGGCGGCCATGGCCGAAATTCTGGACGAAAAGGACGCCGTCTGGCGGGGGCTCGGCCGGATTGCGCGAAGCGGCCTGAAGTTGCGGGAGGAATACGCGGCCCAGGACGCCGAACGCCGGTTCGGACTCGTCCTGGGCGAAGCCGCCGCCGATCCGCCTGGATGCCGGTGCGGCGATGTTCTCAAGGGCATCGTCGAGCCGCCGGGCTGCGGCCTCTTCGGCCGGGCCTGCCGGCCCGACCTGCCCCAGGGCCCCTGCATGGTCTCCTACGAAGGCGCGTGCCTGGCATTCTACAAATATGGACGGAACCGATGACGACCGACCGGATCGGACTCGATTTGGGGAGCGGCGGCAAGGCGATGCGGGACTTTATCGCCGGCCGGATTCTCCCCGCCTTCCGCAACCCCCTTCTGGCACCGCTTCTCGACGCCGGCCGTCTACCCGAGGGCATCGCCTTCACGACCGACAGCTATGTCGTCGATCCGCCCGTCTTTCCGGGCGGCGATATCGGGACGCTGGCCGTGAACGGAACGGTGAACGACCTCGTGGTATCCGGAGCCAAGCCACTCTATCTTTCGCTCGGGCTCATCCTGGAGGAAGGGCTGGCATGGGCCTTGCTCGACCGTATCCTGCGCTCGATCCGCAAGGCGGCGGACGCGGCGGGCGTCCGGATCGTGACCGGCGATACCAAGGTGGTTCGGCGCGGCCAGGGCGACGGAATTTATGTCAATACGGCGGGGATCGGGCGCATCGTCGCCACGCCGGCGCCGCGCCGGATCAAGGCCGGCGACGCGATCATCGTCACCGGAACGCTGGGCGAACACAGCCTGGCCATTCTCGCGGCCCGGGGCGAGTTCGGCTTCGATAGCCCGGCCCGCAGCGATTGCGCTCCGCTGAATTTCCTGCTTCCCATCTGGAAAGCCGGGGCTCTCTGGATGCGCGACATCACCCGGGGCGGCTTGGCCACCGTCCTATCCGAGCTGGCCGAGTGCCTCCCCTTGCCCGTCCTGATCGATGAGGCGGCCATTCCTCTCTCCAAGCCGGTCCGCGCGGCGGCGGCGATCCTGGGCATCGATCCCCTCTATCTGGCCTGCGAGGGCCGGGCCGTCATCGCGGCGCCGAAAGCACGGGCGGAGGCAATCGTCAAAAAGATCGCCGCTCACCCC
>JAQULS010000109.1 GCA_028749235.1 Acidobacteriota bacterium
AGCCCGGACTCCCGGAGCTGGTCGTCCGTCAGGCGCACGGGCGTCTTGCACTTCGGGCACAGGACCCGGACCAGACGCTGGGCCAGGATGCAGTTGAGGGCCGAGATGAAGCTGTAAGGATCGACCTGCATATGCAGGAAACGGCCGATGACGTCGATGACGTTGTTGGCGTGAACGGTGGTGAAGACGAGGTGGCCGGTCAGGGCGGACTGGATGGCGATCTGGGCCGTCTCGGAATCGCGGATCTCGCCGACCATGATCTTGTCGGGATCGTGGCGGAGGATCGAGCGCAGGCCGCGGGCGAAGGTCAGGCCCTTCTTCTCGTTGACCGGGACCTGGGTGATGCCGTCGATCTGGTACTCGACGGGATCCTCGATGGTCACGATCTTGTCCTCGGGCGACTTGATCTCGGTCAGGGCGGCATAGAGGGTGGTGGTCTTGCCGCTGCCGGTGGGGCCGGTGACCAGGACCATGCCGTAGGGCTGGCTGATGTAGCGGCGGAACCGCGTCAGGACCCCTTCGGAGAAGCCCAGCAGGTCCAGCTTGAGCTCGGAGATGGCCTCGGTGATCATCTCCTTGTCCAGGATGCGGATGACGGCGTCCTCGCCGTAGATCGAGGGCATGATCGAGACCCGGAAATCGATGGTCTTGTCCTTGATCCGCAGCCGGAAACGGCCGTCCTGGGGCACCCGCCGCTCGGAGATGTCCAGGTCGGACATGACCTTGATGCGGGAGATGATGGGGCCCTGGAACCGCTTGGCCAGGGGCTCCATGACCTCGCTCAGGACGCCGTCGACCCGGTACTTGACCAGGACCCGTTCGTCCCGCGACTCGACGTGGATGTCGGAGGCCCGCTTCTGAACGGCGGTGAAGATGATGGTGTTGACCAGCTTGATGATCGAGCCGTCCTGGCCGGCCAGGCTCTCGATCGAGATGGCCTCCTCCTCATCCCCCCCCTCCCGCTCGACGACCTTCATCATGAAGCTTTCGGTCGAGTCGCGCAGGACCTGCAGCACGGTCTCGCTCTTGCGCAGGGCCTCCTGGATGGCCCGGCGCGAGGCGGCCGCGACGACGACCTTCTTGCCGAGGAAGGACTCGATGGCGTCGATCGCGGCGATGTCCGAGGGGTCGGCGATGGCGATGCGGACGGTCTCGCCGTCGGCGGCCAGGGGGATGAAGTTGGACCTGTACAAGAAGTCCGGCGGGAAGCTGCGGACGAGCTCGCGGTCCAGAGGGACGGAAGCCAAGTCGAGGTAGGGGACGTGATAGCGCTCGGCCAGGGCGCGCGTCTCGCGCTCCTCGGCCGGGACGCTTGTTCCGGGTTTTTGTCGGCTCATGTCAGCGCACCACGCGGATGATGTTGAAGATCGGCATGTAAACGGCCAGCAGCATGCCGGCCAGGAGCACGCCCATGAAGACGATCATGATCGGCTCGATCAGGCCGACGAAGGTGTCGATGCGGGACTGGATGCGCTCGTCGAAGACGTCGGCGGCTTCCCGCAGCATGCCGCCCAGGTTGGCCGAAGTCTCTCCGATGCGGACCATGTCCAGGGCCAATTGGGGGAAGAATCCGGCCCGGATCATGCTCTCGGACAGGGTCTCGCCGTTGCGGATGTGGTCGGGGATGTCGGCCGCCCGCCGGGACAGGTATTTGTTGGGGATGGCTTGGACGGCCAGGGGCAGGGCGCCCAAGACCGGGATTCCGGCCTGAAGCAGGAGGCTCATGGTCCGGCTGAAGGCGGACACGCCCGACTCGACCCAAATGAGCTTGCCCAGCGGCAGGCGGAGCTTCTGGCGCTCGAGCCACAGGCGGGTGTTCTCTTGGCGGCGAAGCCGGATGAAAACCAGGATCGAGGCGCCCAGGAGCAGCGTCCAGATGTACCAATGCGCCCGCAAGAACGCGGCCGAGCGGACCAGGGCCAACGTCAGAAACGGAAGCTGTGCCTCGAAGTCGGCATAGAAGCCGGCGAAGTTGGGCAGGACGAAGTTGATGACGATGGCCAACAGCCCGACCGAGAAGACGAGCAGCATGGTCGGGTAGATGAGCGCCGACTTGACCCGGGCGCGGGTCTTGCTGATCGTCCGGGCATACTGGATGTACTGGCCGATCGTCTCGGGCAGGTTGCCGCTCGTCTCGCCGGCCATGATCGAGGCGATATAGATCTTGGAAAAGCGCTTCTCGAAGGGGGCGAAAGCCTCGCTCAAGGCTTTGCCCTGGCGGATTTCGGCTTCGACCCGGCCCAGGATATCCCGCAGCAGGACGTTCTTGGTCCGGCCGGCGATGATCTCCACCGAGCGCAGAACGGGATAACCGGCCCGGATCAGGGCTTGCAGCTCCTGGTTGAAGGTGATGAAATCCCGGTCCCTCAGCTTCTTGTCGCCGCCGAGCGAGACATCGAACTTGCGCCAGTCGCGGCGGACCGAGAGGACGCAATATCCCTCGCCGGCGAAGCGGCGGCGGCAATCGTCCGCCGAGCCGGCCGGGATGGAACGGCTGGAGATGCGGCCGTCTTCAGCGGCCAGCCGGCATTTAAAATAAGGCATATGGGTCCTGTTCTCCTGACTATACCTCGGGAATTCCCACGGCGTTAACCCCGCCGGCGAGGACAGGCTTGGCAGCCCTAACAAGCACGGTTTTACGGGCTTGTTAGGACGGGCTTGGCAGCCCTAACAAGCACTGTTTTCGGGCTTGTTAGGACGGGCTTGGCAGCCCTAACAAGCACTGTTTTCGGGCTTGTTAGGACAGGCTTGGCAGCCCTAACAAGCACGGTTTTCGGGCTCGTTAGGTCGGACTTGTCAATCCTCAATGGCTCGTCTCGCGCCACTGGGGACCGGCTTTGCGGCACCGTAGCACCGGCGTTTCGGTAGGGCGGTGGTGTTGACAGCCCCGCCTGATGCGTATAACGTGAGGGCCATGATATCGGGCGGTTTCCGGCGGGGAAGAGGACGAGCTGTCTTCTCGTGGATCGGCCTGGCCGTCCTGTCCGCAGCCTTGTTCCCGGCCGCCCTCCCCCAGACCGACAACCGGATCCGGCCCGAAACGGACTACATGAGTTCGATCCTGTCCCGCAACACCAAGGCCATCGGCTTGCGCGAGGACAAGGCTCTGCAGCGGATGATGAGCCAGAGCGGCCGCAAATGGGCCGCCCGGTCGAGCGCCCGGCATATCCTGGATTGACCCGCTAAAAATTTTTTTATAGACTGGATTCAATTTTTTGGATTAAGGCGATGAGGACACGTAACTATTGGCTGCTGGTTCCTATTATCGCCCTTCTCGCCTTGGGCGGATGGAACATCGCCCGCAAGATCGGCTGGCAGGAGCCGACGGACGGCATCGTCTGGAAGCTCCGGCCGGCCGGCCTGACCGCGATCAAGATCGACCCCGACGGCCCGGCCTACCTCTACGGCAGCCTCAAGAAAGGCGACGTCCTCCTGTCCGTCGACGAAAACCGGATCCGGACCAAGATCGACCTGGCTAAGAACATCTGGCTCGCCTCCCGATCCGGCCGCCGGGTCACGTACCAGATCAGCCGCGGCGGCGACCTTCTCTTGCCGACTATAGCGCTGGCCCAGAAGGGCACGCCCATCTATTACTATTATCTGGTTTTGATCGGGCTGATGACCCTGATCATCGCCCTGGTCGTCTTTTTCAATTCGGGCCATCCCCTGGCCGCCACCAACATCTATTATTACCTGCTGTCCATCCTACTCTATATGTTCTACGTTTTTTCCGCCACGGGCGAGCTCGACGCGGTGGACAGCGTCTTCTATTGGCTGGACAAGTTCGCCTTCTGCGCCTTTCCCCCGCTTCTGCTCCATTTCTTCCTCACTTTTCCCCAGCGCAAAAAGTTCATCCGGGAGCGGCCCAGCCTCCTCATCCTGCTCTACCTGCCGGGGCTGGTGCTTCTGGCCGGGCGGGTGCTGTTTTTCCTGCCGATCAGCAAAGGCATGGACGAGGCTTGGGCCATGCAGGTCAACGGCCTGCTGGCCAAGCTCGACCTTTTCCACTTCGCCCTGTACACCACCATCACCCTGGCCACCATCGCCCACAGCTTCTTCCGCCATCCCTCCATCCTCATCCGCAAGCAGCTCAAGTGGATCGTCACCGGGCTGGGGTTCGGGGTCGTGCCGTTCACCTTCCTGTACATCATCCCTTTCCTGGCCGACGAGGTCCCTTCGCAGGTCGGCGAGCTGACCATCCTGCTGCAAACCCTCATCCCGCTGTCCTTCGCCTACTCCATCTCCCGCTACAAGCTGATGGACCTGGAGGTCATCCTGAAGAAGGCGGCCACCCTGGTCTTCTCCTACTTCGCCCTGGCCCTGGTCTATGTCGGCGTCAGCTCCCAAACCCGCATCTTCGCCGACAACCGGGTCAATCCACTGACCGTGGGCGTCGTCGCGCTCGTCCTGGGAGCCACGCTGTTCGGACCGTTGAAAAAGCTCTTCCAGTCGCTCTTCGACCGCGTCCTCTACAAGCGGAGCTACGCCTACCGGCGGACCCTGCTTTCGATCGGCCGCGAGCTCGGCCGCGAGCGCAATCTGGAAGCCCTGACCCAATCACTGCTGGAGCATATCGGCAACGCCCTGTCCCTGCGGACGGTGGCGCTTCTCGTTCCGATCGCGACCGGCTCCCCCGAATTCACGGTCTTGGGATCGCGCGGCGGCGAGGGCGCCATGCCGACCCGATTGAGCCTGGACCCGGAGATTCACGACATCTTGCAGCGGCGCGACTCGCTGTCGCTGTTCGGTATGGCCGAGCGGCCGGAGCTCCAGATCAAGCTCGAGCAGCTATCGGGCTTCGGATTCGAGCATTTCCTGGCCCTCAAGGTCGAAGGCAAGCTGGTCGGCTGCCTGGCCATGGGTAAGAAGGCCGACACGAACTTCCTATCTTCGGAGGACTGGGAGCTCCTGGCGACCGTCTCCTCCCCCGTCGCCCTGGCCGTCGAGAACGCCTCGCTCTACGAGCAGGCCGGGGTGAGGGCGGCGGAGCTCGAACGGCTGAAGGACTACAGTGAGAACATCATCGAGAGCCTGTCCGTGGGCGTCGCGGTGCTCGATACGGGCGGCCGGATCATCGGCTGGAACAGGGTCCTGGAGGCTTCCTTCGGCCGCCGCAAGGCCGAGGTCCTCGGCCAGCCGCTGTCCTCGGTCCTCGACCCCCAGACCTTCGCCGCCCTGTATCCCTCGCACACCCAGGAAGCCTACAACCTCTTGAGCGAGATCCCGATCGGCATGCCCTCGGGCGAGAAGCGGATCTTCGACGTGGCCAAGACGCCGCTTCTCGACAACCGGCTCGCCCCTTACGGCACGATCATCGTCTTCGAGGACATCACCGACAAGATCCGGCTTCAGCAGCAGCTGGTGACCTCGGAAAAGCTGGCCTCGATCGGCCTGCTTTCGGCCGGGGTGGCCCACGAGATCAACACCCCGCTGACCGGCATCTCCAGCTACGTCCAGATGCTGCAGAAAAACATGACCGACGTCCACCTGGCCCAGGTCCTGGGCAAGATCGAGACCCAGACCGACCGCGTCTCGCGGATCATCAAGAACCTGCTGGCCTTCGCCCGCAACCCGTCCGATCTGGCCTTCCACCGGGTCGACCTCAAGGACAACCTGCAGGAGATCCTCTCGCTCATCGACTACAAGCTCAAGACCATGGCCATCGTCCTGGACCTCGACATGCGGCCGGTGCGGCCGATCTGGGCCCAGGGCGAGCGGCTGCAGCAGGTCTTCATCAACATCATCCTGAACGCTCTGGACGCCATGCCCGAAGGCGGCACCCTCCGCATCTCCCTGGCCGAAACCGAGACGGAAGCGGTCATCGAGATCTGCGACAGCGGGACCGGGATCGAGGCGCGCCACCTGGCCCGGATCTTCGATCCCTTCTTCACCACCAAGGGCGTCGGCAAGGGGACCGGCCTGGGCCTGTCCATCAGCCACGCCATCATCACCGAACACCAGGGCCGGATCGCGGTCCGCAGCACGCCCGGCCAGGGGACGTGCTTCACCATCTCCATCCCCAACGATCTCGACCGCCGCCATCGGGGCGCCGCCAAGCCCGAGGCCCCCGGCTCCCCCGCGTGAACCCATGACCCAGCCCGTCCGCATCCATGTCATCGACGACGAACCCGTCATCCAGGACGTCCTGCAGCAGCTCCTGACCTCGGAAGGCTTCGAGGTCACGATTTCGCCCAACGGCGAGGAGGGCTTGGCCAAGCACGGCCAACAGGCCTTCGACCTGCTGCTCCTCGACCTGCTCATGCCGGGAATGAACGGCCTGGACGTCCTGCAGGCCGTCCGCCGGATCGACCCTCAGGCCCTGGTCGTGATCATCACGGCCAACGCCTCGGTCGAGTCGGCCATCGAGGCCATGAAGCGGGGCGCCTTCGACTACGTCCAGAAGCCCTTCAAGCACGAGGAGCTCCTGCTGACCATCCAGCGGGCCCTGGAGCACAAGCGCCTGCAGGCCGAGAACATCCGCCTGCGGGGCGAGCTGGAGCGGAAGTTCAGCTTCGGCGCCATCCTGGGCCGAAGCAAGGTCATGGCCAGCGTCTTCGATCTTATCCGGGCCGCCGCCCCGACCCGTTCGACCATCCTCATTCAGGGCGAAAGCGGGACGGGCAAGGAGCTGGTCGCCCGGGCCATCCACCAGAACTCCAACCGGGCCGGCCGCCCCTTCGTCACGGTCAACAGCGGGTCCCTACCGCCCGACCTTTTGGAGAGCCACCTCTTCGGCCACGTCAAGGGCGCCTTTACCGGCGCCGTGAACGAGAAGGAGGGCTTGTTCGAGGCGGCCGACGAAGGGACCATCTTCTTCGACGAGATCTCCTCCATCAGCATGGAAACCCAGGCCAAGCTGCTGCGGGTCATGCAGGAAAAGGAGTTCATGCGGCTGGGCGGGACCAAAACCATCCGGGTCGACGTCCGAATCATCGCCGCCACCAACACCGACCTGGAGGAGCTCATCCTCCAAAAGACCTTTCGCAAGGATCTCTACTACCGGTTGAACGTCATCAAGATCGACCTTCCTCCCCTGCGCGACCGGAAGGAGGACATCCCGCTCCTGGTCAAACACTTCGTCGACCACTTCGCCAAGGAGAACGGCAAGGACATCGAGGGCGTCTCGGAGGACGTCCTGGAAATCCTGGAGCGCAGCTCCTGGCCCGGAAACGTCCGGGAGCTGGAGAACATGATCGAGCGGGCCGTCGTCTTCACCAAAGCCCGGGTCATCACCCGGGAAAACCTGCCGGCCTTTCTCTTGGCCCCCGAAGGAGCGCCCGGACAAGCGGCGGCGATTCCGGAGGGAAGCCTCGATCTCAAGGAGCAGACCCTGGTCTTCCAGAAACGCCTGATCGAGGCGACGCTCGGCCGGGCCAAGGGGGTTCAGAAGACGGCCGCGGCGATGTTGGGGCTCAAACCTACGACCCTCAACGAGATGATCAAGCGCCTGAAGATAGACGTGGACGCCTTTTAGGAAGGGGCCTCTCCCGAACTTTCCGCCGCCGGTGTGGGGATGCCTTTAAGCCGGCGGCTCAGCGGATCCGGCCCGGAAAGATCCCGTCGGGATCGATCGCGATCCGGCTCGGACGGCCGGCGCACGGCACATCGATCGTCTGACTCGCCGCGGCCACGTCCAGATGCCGCCTGACCCTCCGGCCGTTCTCGATCCAGGACACCCAGAGCGGAAAGACGAAGTCGGGCCCGGTCTGCGTCACATGGAAGCGCAGGACGGGGGTGTCCCCGGTCGTCAGGATGGAATGCGCCACCCTGACCTCGGGCAGGAGATGGCTTTCGAGCCAGCGGTCGAAGAACGGCTTCAAATCGCGCTCCGCCGCCTGCCCCATGGCCTGGACGAAATCCGAAGTCCGGACGGCCCGGCCGCGGTTCCGCTCGAAAAAACCCCGCAAACCGCGGATAAATCGCTCCTCGCCCACCAGGTCCAAAAGCATGCCCAGGACCACGGCGCTCTTGTCATAGACGATGGCCTGGTAAGCGGCGAAGTCGAGATGCCGCAACCGGGTGCCGAGAGTCACCGGCCCGAAGCGGGATTTCTTGGCCGTCCAGCGGGCGAACTGCTTGAGCTGGCCGCGATAAACGCCCTCGCCCATTTTGTCCCGAAGATACAGGATAGCCGCGAACTGCGACAAGCCCTCGCTCAGCCATTGGTCCCGATAGGTGGCCCAGGAAACGCCCTGGCCCCACCATTGGTGGGCTATTTCGTGGGCCAGGTAACCCACCCGGAAGCGGCCCAGGCTGACGGGGGTCCGGGCTTCCAGGAGCCGCGTCCCGTCGGCGGCGCGCGGCAGCTCGTTGAGGACGACGAGCGAGGCCGGGCTGTTGCCTCCCCCGACGGGCCACTGCCTCTGGACGACGGTCAGCTTCTCGAAGGGGAAGGGACCGAACCAGTCGCTGAAGGAGCGGATGATGGACCGGCTCTCCTCGGGCAGGGTCCAGCGGGGCAGGCGGATATCCGAGGCATAGAACGCCTCGATCGGAACGGACTCGGCCGTCCCGGCGCCGTTCCCGATGGGCGCCAGGCGGCCGACCAGGAACGACAGGTAACGGATGGGCGCCCGGCTTTCGAAGCCGAAGATCGGATGCCCGACCTTTTCCAGCGCGGTCACCCGGCCGAGGTTGTTCAGGACACCCTTCTCCACGGCCAGTCCGCTGGCGACGCAGGAGTATCCCGGCGGCACCACCACCCGCAGGCCGGCCCGGAAGAAATCGTCCTCGGCCGGCGACGGGTACCAATACGCCGAGTAGCTGTAGAGGAATGTTTCATAGCGCGGTATGTTCGAGGAGATGGATTCGCCGACCTGCCCCGCGGCCAGGTCGTCGACCGCGGTCGGGGGCGGTATCAGGACGCCCCGGTACAAGACTTCGATCCAGCTCTCCTCCCCCTTGGCCGGCGGGACCGTGAGGAAGACATAGAGCAATCCGCGCGACCTGTCCTGGGTGAAGAAAAGAGAACGTCCGGACGGGTCCTGGATGCGGAGGATATCCAGCGACGGATGGAGGTTGAATCGCAGGCTGTCGGCGGCTTCGGTCCTGGCGACGAAGGTCACCCGGGCCCGGGCCGAGAGGTACAGCTTCTCGGGCTGGAAGTCGACGTCGATCCGATAGTCCAGGACGTCCACCCTCTGGTCGAAGGAGACGAACATCCGTTTGAGCGGTCCGCCGTCGGAATCCGGCGAGTAGAGGCTGATGATGCGGTCGGGATCGCGGGAAGCCAGATGGACCTCGTCCTCCGAGAAGGGGGAATAGACGTAGGTCAACGCGCCGGTCCTGCGGGTCCGCAGCTCAAAGACGGCCTGTTCGTCCTGCGGCAGAAAGGTCATCGGCTCGCCGGTCAGCGAGTTCTCGACCGTGAAGGACGCCCCGTAGCGGGCGCGGAAGAGGGCGGCCGCGCGGCCGGCCAGGGCTTCGGCTTCGTCCGGAGGGAGATCGAGCGGCCGTTCGCCCTCGATCCGAATGCGGGACTGGAAATAACCGGATGAAAAGCGCAGGTAGGCGGATTCGACCGTGTCCTCCAAAAACGGCGTTCCATACCGGATCTCGAGCTGGCGCCGCTCGGTGGCGCTCGAAGGCGTGAAGCGAAGGCGTCCTTCACCCAGAATGATCAGCCCCGTCTCCAGATCGGGCAGGTTGTCGTGGAAGACGAAGGCGTCGGTGAAGGTCAGCCGGAAGTCCTGGTGGACCACTTCGACCCGGCCGGCCCGCACGGCCGGGCCGGCGGGAAGGCGGAGCTTGTAGAGGGTGCCCACGCCGCCGGAGATCGTCTTTTCGGCGATGCGCCAGGCGCCGTCTCGCCACGCGGGAACCACCTGCCAGTTCTCGAGCCTGGCCGAAAGATCGTTTTGGAAGAAGACCTGCAGAAAGACCCGCTCCGGGCCGGCGGGATCCGCCGTCCGGCCGGCGACGCGAAACAGCGCGCTTTTCATCCCGAAGACGGACCGGAGTTCGTCCGCCCGCCGGCGCTCGCTCGTCCGCAGCTCCGAAACGAAGGCGTCGGTGTAGCCGTCCAGGTCGCCCGCCTCGAAGGCGCGGCTCAAACGGTCCCAAAGAACATCATAAGGAGAGGCGGCGCCTTGCGCAGTACTCGAAGTGGCGACGGTCGCGGAAGCCACCGCGAGTGCAGCGCCTTGCGCAGTACTCGAAATGACCGCCGTTTCGGACGTCATCGCGAGGAGAGGAGAGACCGTCGAAATGATCAGCGCCGACAGCGCCAGCGCGCGCAGGATTCCCCGGACCGGCGAAGCGGGCATCGTTCTCATGCGGCGCATCTGCCCTCCATTAAAAGCATGAATTGTGCCAAGCGCCGCCGGCCGAGGGAATCCGGGGAGAACGGGGCCAAGAGAGAAAAAAAACGTAAAAGAAATTTACGGAATCACTTGACGGACGGCTTGTCGAGGTGCTTCTTGAAGTCCTCTTCCCAAGTCACGAAGGAGTGGAAAAAGCGGGAGTCTCCCTCGTCGATGCCGCGGGTGATCTCGGTGATGTGGGAGGAGGACGCGCCGAAGGACTCCAGGGCATAGATGACGGCCCTCTCTGGATCGACATGGCTGCCGCAGGTATAGATATCCAGGGCGGCGTAACGCCGCTCCGGCCAGGTATGGGTCGAGATATGGGATTCGGATATGACCACGACGCCGCTCACGCCGCTGGGCGGGAATTTGCTGAAGGAGATGGCCCAGACCGTGGCGCCGGCGATTTCGGCCGCCTTGACCAGAATGTCCTGGACCTTCTCGACGCTGCCGATGACCTTGGAATTGCAGCCTGAGGCCTCGACGATGTAGTGGTGGCCGACCGGTTCGTGGACTTTTTTGGGCAATCGTTCCTCCTCTGTCCGTGGTGTG